>NZ_JBIAUG010000010.1:0-244523 GCF_042892575.1 Streptomyces sp. NPDC001744 | reverse complement strand
GGCCCGACCGGGGGGGGGCCCGCGGGGGGGGGGCCCGGGGGCCCGGGGGGGGGGGGCCCCGGGGGGGGGGGGGGGGCCGCCGAGGGCGCCCCCCACCCCTCCGTCACCTGCGGCCGGCTAGTTCCAGGCGTTGTTCTGGTTCTGGCCGCGGGCGCCGTGCTGTCCGGCCCCGAACTGGGCGGCGACGCCCTGGCCGATGGCCGCGTGCTGCGGGGGCATGACCTCGCTGGGCTGGACGAGGGCGAAGCCCTGTCCGAGGAAGCTGAGCTCCCAGCCCTCGCCGGTGTCGCCGCGCCGGCGGCGGACGCTGGAGTTGTGCGTCTGCGCCTGCATCTGGACGCGGAGGCCGGTGGACCAGGCGACGATCGCGTCCGCGTCGGCACTGACGTACTTGTCCGGCGTGACCCGCACCATCAGCGGCTGGCCCGAGGTCATCAGGGCGACCTTGCCGCGGCCGGAGATGTTGAGCTGGTACTTGCCGGAGCCGGAGATGCCGTACTGGCTGTCGACGGCGATGACCTCGGTGTGGAGGGTCGAGTCGAGCGCCAGGACGTAGGCGCTGTCGACGGTGAGGCCCTCCTGCTCGACCTCCACGACGTGGACGTACTGGGCGAGGTTGGCGAAGTAGACCGTGCCCTGCCCGGAGCAGCGCATCAGGTCAAGCCCCTCACCGGTGCGGGCGCGGGCCTGGCGCTGGTTGGCGGTCTGGTACTCGCCGTCGAAGTCGATCAGTCCCTGGTACGCGACCATGGCGCCCTTGCGGGCCAGGACGTCGTCCTGGCCGTTCAGGCTGACCCGCAGGAGCTGCGGGTTCTGGACGACGTACCGCTCCTGGCTCTGCTGTTCGGCGTGGTTGAAAAGCGGGCTCTGCATGGTGTGTTCTCGCTCCCCCTCAGCCCCGGGCCCGCAGGCGGTCGGTGCTGTCCTCGCTCGGTTGTACGACGACGATGCCCTGGCCCGAGAAGGCCATCTGGTACGCCTCGCCGCTGCCCCGTCCGATGAGGGAGGACGCCTTGAAGCTGCGCTTGCCCTTGACCTTGAGCGAGGGCGACCAGGCGACGAGGGCGTCGGGATCGACGTAGGTCTCGTCCTCGCCGCGGCCGCAGTCGACGACGATCGGCGTGCCGCGCGAGGTCAGCGCGACCCAGCCGGTGCCGGAGACCGTCACGTTGAACAGCCCCTGCCCGGCGAACTTGGCGAGCCCCTTGACCCGCTCGACACCCCACTGGAGGTGGGCGTCGAAGGCGAGGAGGTTGGTGCCGTTGACCGACAGGGAGTCGTTGTTCAGGTTGATCACGACGACGTCGGCGCCGTAGTCGGCGAGGTAGAGCAGTCCGTCGCCGGCGCACTTCATGATCGGCGTGCCTTCGCCGGTGATCCACTGCTGCGCGTACTGGCGGACGGCCGGCGGGTTGGGCTCGTAGGTGATGAAGCCCTCGTAGGCGACCATCGAGCCGGTCCGGGCGTAGAGGTCCTGACCGGTCGCCATGGCGACCTTGAGCATGGCGCGGCCGTGGTTCTCCATCCGGGCCGCGACGGGGGTCGGGGCGTAGCCCGCGAGTTGCTGGTTCATGGCTTCGGGCTCCCTCAGACCTCGTAGGGCTGGACGACGACGAAGTTGCCGGGGGCGCCCCGGAACTGGAGGTTCACGGTCTCCCCGCTGTGGCCGGGGTAGGCGTTGCGGCGGAGCCGCACCTGGCTGGAGAGGACCACCTGGGAGGCGGACGACCAGGCGACGACGGCGTTGCAGTCGGCGAAGGTGGTCGGCGTGACGGGCAGCACCACGGGGATGCCGCGGGTCTTCACGACGACGGTGCCGCTGCCCTGGAACTGCATGGTGAAGAGGGCACCACCGGGGATGCCGTGGCCCTCGATGCGGCGGACCTCGTACTGCAGGGACTCGTCGAACGCGAGGACGTTCTCGGCGGAGACGCAGATGCCGTCGCCCTGGAGCTCGATCGGGTGCAGGTGGGCGCTCTCCTCGGCGAGGAAGACCTGGCCGCGGCCGGTGCAGCGCATCAGCTGCATCTCCTGGCCGGTGGCGTTGCCGACGATCCGGCCGGCGAAACCCGCGCCCTTGTAGCCGAAGTCGACCTTGCCCTGGTACATGACCATGGAGCCCTGCCGGGCCAGGACGGGCGTGCCGCCCATGGCGAGGTCGACCCGCATGAGCTGCTGGTTCTGCGGGGTCCAGCGGGCGCCGGTGGCGGTCTCCTTGTACGGCGCGAGCGCGGCGGCGAGTCCGGCGCCACCGGCGGGGACGCCCTGCGGGACGCCGCCGGGCTGCTGCCCGTACGCGGGGGGCTGCTGTCCGTACGGGGGCGGTGTCTGGCCCTGTCCGTACGGGGGCGGTGTCTGCCCGTACGGGGGCTGCCCGCCGTGGCCGGCGGGGTACGGGTGGCCCGGGGGCGGGCCGGGCACCTGGCCGTACTGGGGCGGCTGGGGCGGCTGTCCGTACGGCGCGGGGGCCGGGGCGGGCGGCGGCACCGGGGCCGGGGCCAGGGGCGCGACCATCGTGGGCGCCGTGTGGACCGGGGGCGCGGGCGGGGCGGGCGACGGCGGAGCGCCGAACGCGGGAGCCGGAGCGGGCGGGGGAGCCGGGGCCGCGGGAGCGGCGAAGGCCGGGGGCGCCGCGGCCTGCGGCGGCGGGGCGAAGCCGGGGGCGGCCGCCTGCTGCGGGGCGGGCTCCTCCTCGGCGACCTCGCCGCCGAAGTTCCGCAGGAGGGCCTCAAGGCCCCCGTCGAACCCCTGGCCGACGGCGGCGAACCGCCAGACGTCCTTGAGGTAGAAGTCGCCGAGCATCACCGCGCGCTCGGTGGAGAACTCCGCTCCGGTGAACGCGTACCGGGCGACCTCCTCCCCGCCCGCCACGATCCGCAGGTGGCCGGGGCCGACCTGGGACATCTGGCCCGCGCCGTCGATCGTCGCGGTGAAGGACAGCTTGTGGATGTGCGCGGGGACGCGGTCGAGGGTGACGCGGAACGACTCGGTGTCGCCGGCCTGGGCGCCGAGGAGCTGGATGGACTCCTCGGGCGACTTCGGCTGGTTGAAGAACACGAAGTAGCGGTCGTCCGACAGCCGCTCGTCGGCGTCGAGCCCGAAGCAGCTGATGTCGAAAGTCAGTCCGGGCGCCGAGATCTGCACGCCCACGTACAGATCCGTCCCCGCGGTCAGATCACTGATCTTGGCCTTGTGGCCGCGTTGGAATTCCCTGGCCATGCGTAACGACCGTCCCCCATCCCGAATGGCGAATGCTCGCGCCAGGCTAACCGCTGTGTACGACATCGAGACACGCCGAACGGTTTTCGGTACGAAATCGGGAAACCCGCGCACCGGCGCGTGGCGGCTCCGTCACTCCTCGCGAGGGGCCGAAGGGCGCGGAAGCCGCTCGGCGTCGGCCACGCCCTCCAGATAGCCGCGCGCCCGTTCGGTGCGGGGGTACGCCTCCAGAAGCCGCCAGAAGGCGGGGCCGTGTCCGGCGACGAGCAGATGGGCCAGCTCGTGCAGGAGGACGTAGTCGACGACGTGCTCGGGCATGCCCTGGAGCCGGTGGGACAGGCGGATGCTGCCCTCGGAGGGGGTGCAGGAGCCCCAGCGGGTGTTCTGGTTGGTCACCCAGCGGACCGAACGGGGACGGGCCCGGCCGCCGAGGTACTGGTCGGACAGGCGCAGCGCCCGCTCGGTGAGCTCGCGGTCGCCGGGGACGGGCCTGCTCTCCTTCGCGGCCAGTCTGGCCAGCATGATCCCGACCCAGCGCCGTTCCTCCGCCTCCGTCATGCGGGCGGGGATGAGCACGACGGTCCGGTCGCCCTCGCGGTGGGCGGAGACGGACTTCCTCCGCCGCGCGCTCCTGCGGACCTCGACCGCGCCCCCTCCCCCGTCCCCGGGCGGTTCGTCGGTCACGCGGGGCTGGGGATCGGCGGGCATGCCCCGACGTTACCCGCCGGCGGCGGTGGAAGTCCCGCCGGTGGGGTGGTTTCGGGAACGCCCGGTTCACCCTGCTCCGCATTCGAATGACTAATAACCCGGACCTGTGGACAACTTTCGGCGGCTGTCGCGGGGCCGGAGCATTCTCGTCACGGGACGACGGAAAAGCCGTTGCCGATCATGAATGCGGTTCGGGGAACCTTCACTCCGTGGCCCCGGATCACCGGTCACCGGCCGCTGATCACCGCATGGGGACGGACGGGGGCGGGGAAATGCATCCGATGGTGAAACCGGCGCTGCGGAGGGCCTGGCGGAGTCTCCGCTGCGTCCAGTTCGGCGTGACCCCCGCGCACGCGGTGGTGCTCGATCCGGTCGACCCGGCGACCGGTTCGCTGCTCGGGCTGCTCGACGGCACCCGGGGGATCGAACTGCTGCGGTCCGAGGCGAGGGCGCTCGGCCTGCCGGACGGCCGCCTGGAGGCGCTCCTCGGCCGGCTGGAGGCGGCCGGGCTCCTCACGGACGCCACGACCGGGCGGCCCGGGAGGACGGGGCCGGCCGCCGGGGCCGTGGACACGGCCCTCGATCCGCTCCGCGCCGACCTGGCCTCGCTGTCCGTGGTCCACCCCGAACCGGACCGGGCGGCGCGCACCCTCGCGGCCCGGCGCGCCCTGCGCGTCCGGGTCCAGGGCGCCGGACGGGTGGGGGCGACGGTGGCGGCCCTGCTCGCCTCGGCGGGTGTGGGCGTGGTCGAGGTGCTGGACTCGGGCCGGGTCGAACCCTGGGAGACGGCCCCGGGCGGCCTTCCCGCCGAAGCCGCCGGAGAGCGCCGGGCGACCGCGGCCCGGCGCCTGGTCGGCCTCTGGTCACGGGGCACGGTCCGCGAGGGCCGGAAGGGCGACCGGGGCGGCGCCGGGCTCTCCCTCGTCGTGGTGGCGCCGAGGGACGGCCTCGGCGCGTACGTCCCCGATCCGCTCCCGGCCGCGCCGTGGGTCTCCACCGGCACCCCCCATCTGTACGCCGGAGTCGTCGAGGCGACGGGGACGGTCGGACCGCTCGTGCTGCCGGGCGGCACGGCCTGCGCCCGGTGCCTCCAGGAGGAACGGACGGACCGGGAGCCGGTCCGGCCTCGGCTGCTCGCCCAGTGGCGCTCGGGCGCCCCGCATCCGCTGCCGGCCTGCGACGTCGGACTGGCCGCGGCGGTGGCGGGGCTGGCCGCCGCACACGCCCTCGCCTTCCTGGACGGGGACCTGCCGGCGAGCACGGGCACCCGCTGGGAGACGTCGCTGCCGTTCCTGGAGTGGCGGGCGGAGCCGCTGAGACCCCATCCGGCCTGCCCCTGCGGGGCCGCGCGCGGCGGGAAGGGGGAGCGCGTCTCGGCGGCCGGAGGAGCGCACGACACAATGGCGGGGTAACGGCCCTGCGCGGCACGACAGTCTGGGTTTTGGAGGGGCGCATGTCTGATCTTCCCCGGAAGGCGGTCACCCGGACCGCCAAGTTGGCCGCGTTGCCCCTGGGCTTCGCGGGCCGGGCCACCTGGGGCCTGGGCAAACGGATCGGCGGCAGATCCGCGGAACTCGTCGCGCGCGAGCTCCAGCAGCGCACGGCGGAGCAGCTGTTCAAGGTGTTGGGCGAGTTGAAGGGAGGGGCCATGAAGTTCGGCCAGGCCCTGTCCGTCTTCGAGTCGGCCCTCCCCGAGGAGGTCGCCGGTCCCTACCGGGCCGCGCTGACGAAGCTCCAGGACGCCGCGCCGCCGATGCCGACGCGAACGGTGCACGCGGTCCTGGAGGAGCGGCTGGGCGCCGACTGGCGCGAGCTGTTCCTGGAGTTCGAGGACAAGCCGTCGGCGGCGGCCTCCATCGGGCAGGTGCACCGGGCCGTGTGGCACGACGGACGCGAGGTCGCGGTGAAGGTGCAGTACCCGGGAGCCGGGGACGCCCTGCTCTCGGACCTGGCCCAACTGAGCCGGTTCGCCCGCCTGCTGGGGCCGCTGATCCCCGGCATGGACATCAAACCGCTGATCGCCGAGATGCGGGACCGGGTCTCCGAGGAGCTGGACTACGGCCTGGAGGCGGCGGCCCAGCAAAAGCACGCGGAGGAGTTCGCGGACGACCCGGACGTGGTGGTGCCGGCGGTGGTGCACCGGTCGGACCAGGTCCTGGTGACCGAGTGGATGGAGGGCGTCCCCCTCGCGGAGGTGATCACGGACGGCACGGAGGCGCAGCGGAACCGGGCGGGCCAGCTCCTCGCCCGCTTCCTCTTCTCCGGACCGGCACGCACCGGTCTGCTCCACGCCGATCCGCACCCGGGGAACTTCCGGCTGCTGCCCGGCGCCGACGGGGACGGGGACCCGGCGGAATGGCGGCTCGGCGTCCTCGACTTCGGCACCGTGGACCGGCTCCCGGGCGGGCTGCCGGAGACCATCGGCGTCTGCCTGCGGACGGCTCTCGACGGTGACGCCGAGAGGGTCTACGCGCTGCTGCGAGAGGAGGGGTTCGTCAAGGAGTCCGTCTCCCTCGACCCGGACGCGGTTCTGGAGTACCTGCTGCCGATCATCGAACCGGCCGAGGCGGACTCCTTCGTCTTCACCCGTGGCTGGATGCGCGCCCAGGCCGCCCGGATCGCCGATCCCCGCTCCCCCGCCCACCAGTTGGGCAAGCAGTTGAACCTGCCCCCCGCGTACCTGCTGATACACCGGGTGACGCTGAGCACCATCGGGGTCCTCTGCCAGCTCAACGCGACGGTCGGACTGCGGGACGAACTGGAGGAGTGGCTGCCGGGCTTCACACCACGGCGGCCGGATCCGGACCCGGCCGAGGAATAGGCCCCGCACCGGGGGCGTCCCGCACCGCCCGCACGGGGGGGATCCCACACCGGAACGCCCCGCGCCGGGGCCGGCCTTCGGAGCGCGGCCGGTCCCCCGGGCACGGGCGGGACGGCGTGGCGGCGGCCGGGTCACCACCAGGAGGAGTCGAGCCGGGCCTCGATCGCGCGGAGGTGGGCACGGGCGCAGTCCTCGCAGAAGTACACCCGCCGGCCGTCTTCCACCGAGCAGGTCCAGGTCAGCGGCGGGGCGTCGGCGGTCGTTCCGCAGCGCGCACAGGCGAGGGGCTCTTCCGGGGGCAGGGGCTCTTGCGGGGTCCGGGCGTCGTCCACCCCTCCGACGATAGCCCGGCGGGGGCGGGACCGTCCCGGACAACGCCCCGCGGGGGCCGGTCCGTGAGGACCGGCCCCCGCGGGGGCGCCTTCAGGGGCGCGAGACCGTCCGTTCCGGGCGGGCGGCGCCGTCAGTGCATGACGGCCATGGCCAGCGCGCGCCGGGCGCGCAGCGAGACGCGCTCGGCTCGGCGCTGCATGCGCCGGGCGGCGACCAGGCGCAGGGCCTGGCGTTCCGCGTCGACCTCGCGCCGTCGCTCGTTCATATGCGCGCGGGCCAGGGCTTCTGGGATGAGTTGCATTTCACGGGTCCTGTTCTGACGCGCGGTGGGCGCGGCGGCGGGGGAGAAAACCGGGGTCGCGGAGCCTGCGGGCTCGCTGGTGGACGAGGTCATCGGGGCCTGCTTCTGGGGATCGTGCGTGAGGGGGCGGTCGATGGTTCCGAGGGCACTCATGCCGCGACCGGGTTCTTGCGCGGGCGGCCACGCGGCCGCTTGCGGGCGACGACCACGCCCTGGACGAAGAGCTCACCGCCCCAGACGCCCCACGGCTCGCGCCGCTCCTTGGCGCCGGCGAGGCAGGCCGCCACGAGCGGGCAGGTCCGGCAGAGGGACTTGGCGTACTCGACGTCGGCCGGGGACTCGGCGAAGAAGACCTCCGGGTCGTAGGCGCGACAGGGGACGGGGACGCCGAGGTTCTCGATGGCGTCGTCGAGCGCGGTGAGCGTGGTGAGGGGGGTCAAAGCGGGGTCCTCCGTGAGGCCGGGCCGGGAGATCGATGCGGAAGGCGGTACGGACGGGGCGTGCGCTTCGAGTTGCACGGTGTTCTTTCCTCGTCTGGTCGTTCCGGCCTGTTGGCCGGGGTTTCGGCTGGTACCGGGTGGTTCTGTCCCGAGGCACCTTCTCCCCGCCGTCCCGGACGGGGACGGGGTCGTCCCCGTTCGGGGACAAACAGAAGGGCCGCGGATCCCGGGTGGGGTTCCGCGGCCCTGAAGGCGCCTGCCTGATCATGGATCAGGCTGGATCGCTCCAGGGTTCGAGCCCACGGAAGGCCCACATCGTGTGGTGCTGCGTCTGCTGCTGGATGCCGGCACCGGTCGCCGCGAAGCCATAGGCGTTCGCCTTGGCTGCCGCTCCTGCTTCCCGTGCCCTGGTCGGTCGCTCGTCGCGCAGGTCCACCACGGGCCGCAGCTCCACGGCGGACATGCCGAGGAAGGAGAGGCCGGCGAAGGGCAGACCGGTGCCGGTGAACGCCGAGGCGGAGAGGCCGAGCGTGCAGGCGGAGACGACCGAGCGATCGGTCATTTTGGCGGTGCTGACGAAGCTGGCGGTGCTGGTCTGGATGGTGTAGCTGATCACTGGAATCGCCTCCTCTCGGCGTCTCGGAGGGCTCGGGTGCGAGCCGGACCCTCATGTTTATTTGGACAAGTACAGCACGAAGACGGGGCTTCGAAGAAGCCTCCGTTTCCGTGGTTAAGAACCTATGGGGCTTGACGGGGCGGGCGCAAACTATTTTCGCGACGAGTTTCCCTCATGCCTCCCCGCCCTCCGTCCCCCTCTCCCCACCTGCGCAGATGGCCAGGACATCGGCTCCGAAGCGGCCCAGCTTGCGGACGCCGACACCGGAGATCGAGGCGAGTTCCCCGTCCGTGGTGGGGACCCGCTCGGCGATCGCCATCAGGGTCTTCTCGGTGAACACGCAGTAGTCAGGCTGCCCCAGCTCCCTCGCCCGCTCGGCGCGCCAGTCGTGCAGCCGCTCGTACAGACCCTCGTCCATGTCCGAGGGGCACTCCTCGCAACGCATCAGCTTCATCGCGCCCGCCTCGGTGAGGGTCGTGCCGCAGACCCGGCAGCGGACGGGGCCGCGCGGTCCGCGCCGGCGGGTGGCGGTGCCCCGCTCGACGGAGCCCGGGGCGCCGCCGGGGGCCGCGCCCCCGCGGGAGCCCGATCCGGGCCGCAGCCCCGTGAGGAAGCGGCTGGGGCGCCGGGAGGCCCGGCCGCCCGGGGAGCGGGAGAGCGACCAGGAGAGCGTGAGGTGGACCCGGGCGCGGGTGACGCCCACGTACAGCAGGCGCCGCTCCTCCTCGACCTGCTCGTCGGTCCTGGCGTAGGTGATCGGCATCATGCCCTCGGTGAGGCCGACCAGGAAGACGGCGTCCCATTCGAGGCCCTTGGCCGCGTGCAGCGAGGCGAGGGTGACGCCCTGGACGGTCGGGGCGTGCTGGGCGGCGGCCCGCTCGTCGAGTTCGGCGACCAGGTCGGAGAGGGTCGCCCCGGGCCTGGCGCGGGCGCAGTCCTCCGCGAGCCGGACGAGGGCGGCGAGGGACTCCCAGCGGTCGCGGACGGCGCCGGAGCCGGCGGGCGGCTCGGTGGTCCAGCCCTTGGTGGAGAGGACCGCCCTGACCTGTGCGGGCAGGTCCTCGGCGTCGTCGAGGAGGGAGTCGTTGCCCCCGGCGCGGGCCGCGCCGCGCAGGGCGATGCCCGCCTCCCGCACCTCCTGGCGTTCGAAGAAGCGCTCGGCGCCGCGGAGCTGGTAGGGCACCCCGGCGTCGGCGAGGGCCTGCTCGTAGACCTCGGACTGGGCGTTGATCCGGTAGAGGACGGCGATCTCGCCGGCCGGGACGCCCGAGGCGATGAGGTCGCGGATGCGGCGGGCGGTGCCCTCGGCCTCGGTCGGCTCGTCGGCGTACTCCGCGTAGACGGGCTCGGGGCCCGGGTCGCGCTGGGAGATCAGCTCCAGACGGTGCTCGGCGGCCCGGCCGCGGGCCTGGCCGAGCAGTCCGTTGGCGAGGTGGACGACCTGCGGGGTGGAGCGGTAGTCCCGGACCAGTTTGATCACCGTGGCGCCCGGGTGCCGGGTGCGGAAGTTCAGCAGGTGTTCGGGGGTGGCGCCGGTGAAGGAGTAGATGGTCTGGCTCGCGTCGCCGACCACGCAGAGGTCGTCCCGGTCCCCCAGCCACAGGTCGAGCAGCCGCTGCTGGAGCGGTGAGACGTCCTGGTACTCGTCCACCACGAAGTGCTGGTACTGGCGGCGGATCTGGTCCGCGATGTCGTGCCGGTCCTGGAGGATGCCGACGGTGAGCAGCAGCACGTCCTCGAAGTCGATCACCGAGCGGTCGCGCTTGAGCTGCTCGTACATGGCGTAGATCTGGCCGATCTCGGCCGGGTCGCGGGGGGCGTCCCTGAGGGCCTTGGCGACGACGGCCGGGTAGTCGGCGGGGACGGTCTGGGTGACCTTGGCCCACTCGATCTCACCGGTGACGTCCCGCAGCTCGTTCCGGTCGAGCCGGACGCGGCAGCGGGCCGCGGCCTCGGCGACCAGCTGGACCTTCCGCTCCAGGAGCCGGGGCAGCTCGCCACCGACTGCTTTCGGCCAGAAGAACTGGAGCTGGCGGAGGGCGGCGGAGTGGAAGGTGCGGGCCTGGACGCCGCCCGCGCCGAGCTGGCGGAGCCGACCGCGCATCTCGCCCGCGGCGCGGTTGGTGAAGGTGACGGCGAGGACGCTCGAGGGCTGGAGCATGCCCGCCCGCACCCCGTACGCGATCCGGTGGGTGAGGGCCCGCGTCTTGCCCGTGCCGGCTCCCGCCAGCACGCACACCGGGCCGTTCAGGGCGAGGGCGACCTCGCGCTGCTCGGGGTCGAGCCCGTCGAGCACCGCGTCGGCCGTCTCCGGGACCGGTGGGAAAAGAGTGGAGTGCGTTGCTGCTGTCACCCCGCCATGCTGCCAGGTCCCGCGAGGCGGGTGCGGAGGGTTGTCCACAGGCGGGGGCGCCGGTCGTACTGATCCGATGACACGTACGGGCGGAGGGCCGGGAATGGTACGGGCGGGGCGCGCGTTCTCCTTCCCGGACCCGCCAGCTATCGAAGCGACACCAGAGGAGCGCCTGGCCATGCAGGGCACTGTGACGATGTACAGCACCACGTGGTGCGGCTACTGCCGTCGGCTGAAGAGCCAGATGGACCGCGAGGGCATCGCGTACACGGAGATCAACATCGAGCAGGACCCGGACTCGGCGGCGTTCGTCGAGAAGGCCAACGGCGGCAACCAGACCGTGCCGACCGTGCTCTTCCCGGACGGTTCGACCCTGACGAACCCGAGCCTCGCGCAGGTCAAGGAGAAGATCGGCGCCTGAGCCCCCGCCGCCCTTCGGGGTGGCCGGAAAGAGCCCCTGCCGGACCGTGCGTCCGGCAGGGGCTCTCGTCGTGCGCGGGGCGGGTCAGACCGCGCCGCCCGGCTTCGGGAGGGGGCTGCCGTACCAGCGCTCGATGAGGCGGGAGGCGATGGAGATCCCGTACGGGGGCAGGATCTCGCCGGACGCGAAGCCGGCGGCCAGGTCCTCGCGGGAGAACCAGCGGGCCTCGTGGATCTCCTCGCCGTCCACGGAGATCTCGGCGGAGGTGGCGCGGGCGAAGAAGCCCAGCATCAGGCTGGACGGGAACGGCCAGGGCTGGCTGGCGACGTACTCGACCGCGCCGACCGTGACGCCGGCCTCCTCGAAGACCTCGCGGGCCACCGACTGCTCGATGGACTCGCCCGGCTCGACGAAGCCGGCGAGGGTCGAGAAGCGGCCCTCCGGCCAGTGGACCTGGCGGCCGAGCAGGGCCCGGTCCTCCTCGTCCGTCACCAGCATGATCACCGCCGGGTCGGTGCGCGGGTAGTGCTCGGCGCCGCACGCCTGGCAGCGGCGGATGTGGCCGGCCGCCGCGATGACCGTGCGCTCGCCGCAGCGCGAGCAGAAGCGGTGGAGGCGCTGCCAGTTCTCCAGGGCCACGGCGTGCACCATCAGGGCGGCGTCGCGGTCGGAGAGCAGCAGGCCGGCCTCGCGCAGCCCGGCGGGGCGGGCGGACTGGTCCATGCGGCCGGGCAGCGAGTCCTTCTGGAGCGCGAAGTAGGAGACGCCCTCGGTGTCCGTGCCCAGGAAGTAGCGGTGGGTCTCGGTGACCGGGGCCTCGAACGTCGGGGTCATGACGAGTTCGGTGGTGCCGTCGGGCCGGTCGTCGATCAGCGCCTGGCCGCCGGAGACCACGAAGACCCGGGTCGTGGGGTGGCTCCAGGCCGCCGCGAGCCACGCCTCGTCGAGGCGGTGGTGGGCGGCGCGGTCGATGCCGCTCGGGGCGGTGAGCGGGATCGGGCGGTCCGCGGGCGCGTCCCGCCGGGACGGCGCGTGCTCCGCGGCCGGCGCGTTCTCGGGGACCGGCGCGTTCTTCAAGGTGCTCACAGGTTGCTTCCTACTCCCCCGGTTCGGTGGGTGGGTTCAGCGCTCGGCGGCGTGGAGGGCGGCGGGCAGGTCGCCCCAGAGATGAGCGGTCGTCTCGACGCCCTTCATGAGGAGGTCGAGTTCGACCTTCTCGTTCGGGGCGTGCCAGCCGTCGGACGGGACGGAGATGCCGAGGAACAGGACGGGCGCCTCCAGGACGTCCTGGAGGTCGGCGGCCGGGCCCGATCCGCCCTCGCGGGTGTAGCGGACCTCGGCGCCGTCGAAGGCCCGGCTCATCGCCCCGGCCACCGCCCGGAGGGCGGGGTGGCCGAGGGGGGTGAGGCAGGGGCGGGTCGGGGCGCCGAAGACGATCCCGTACCGGATGCCGGCCGGGACGAGTCCGGCGAGCCAGTCCCGGACGGCGCGTTCGATCGCGGCCGGGTCCTGTCCGGCGACGAGCCGGAAGGAGAGCTTGAGGTGGGCGGAGGCGGGGACGATCGTCTTGCCGCCGGGGCCCTGGTAGCCGCCGCCGATGCCGTTGACCTCGGCGGTGGGGCGGGCCCAGACCCGTTCCAGGGTGGAGAAGCCGGCCTCGCCGAGGGTGCCGTGGGACCTGGCCGTGCGCAGCCAGGCCGCCTCGTCGAAGGGCAGCTCGGCGACGAGGGCGCGCTCGGTGTCGGTGAGTTCGGTCACCCCGTCGTAGAAGCCGGGGATCGCCACGCGTTCGTCGGCGTCGTGGAGGGCGGCGACGATCCGGCCGGCGACGGTGGCCGGGTTCGGCACGGCGCCGCCGAAGGAGCCGGAGTGGATGTCCTGGTCGGGTCCGTACAGCTCGATCTCGCAGTCCGCGACCCCGCGCATGCCGGTGCAGACGGTGGGGGTGGTCTCGGACCACATGCCGGTGTCGGAGACGATCACGGCGTCGGCGGCGAGCCGTTCCGCGTGGGCCTCGACCAGCTCGCGGAAGTGCGGGGAGCCGGACTCCTCCTCGCCCTCGATCAGGAGCTTCAGGTTCACGGCGGGGGTCGTGCGGCCGGTGGCGGCGAGGTGGGCGCGGACGCCGAGGGTGTGGAAGAACACCTGCCCCTTGTCGTCGGCGGCCCCCCGCGCGTACATCCGGCCGTCGGCCACGACCGGCTCGAAGGGGTCCGTGTGCCAGCCGTCCTCGCGGGCGGCGGGCTGCACGTCGTGGTGGCCGTAGACGAGGACGGTCGGGGCGTCCGGGTCCCCGGAGGGCCACGCGGCGAAGACGGCGGGGGCGCCGGCCGTCTCCCACACCTCGACCGTGGTGAAGCCGGTCTCCTTCAGGTGGGCGGCGAGCCAGTCGGCGCTGCGCCGCACGTCCCCGGCGTGCTCCGGCAGGGCCGAGACGGAGGGGATGCGCAGCCACTCGGCGAGGTCGTCGAGGAAGGCGGCGCGGTGCCGCTCGATGTACGTGCGTATCGCGTGGACGGCGCTGTCCGGGGTCTCGCTCATGCACACGAGCCTATCCGGCGTCCGGGGGTGCCCCGCCGAGCAGGATCGCCTCCAGTCCGGCGCGGCCGGGGAGCCGGGCGGGCCGGGCGGTCTCGCCCGTCCGCACGTACACGAAGACGGCGTCCACCTCCTCGGGCGCGAGGCCGTGCTGTTCGGCCCAGGCGAGCCGGTAGATCGCGAGCTGGAGCGGGTCGGCGGTGCGCGTGCGGCTGGTCTTCCAGTCGACGATCTCGTACGCGCCGGTGTCCGGGTCCCGGTAGACGGCGTCGATCCGGCCCCGGACGACCCGGCCCGCGAGGGTGAGGTGGACGGGGACCTCGACGCGGTACGGGGTGCGGCGGGCGTACGGGGTGCGGGCGAACGCCTCCTTCAGCTCGTCCAGGTCCCGCTCGTCGAGGATCTCGGGCTCGCCCGCGAAGTCCTCGCCGCCGGGCAGCTCCTCCGGGCCGAGGAAGGGCAGCGGCAGCTCCTCGTAGCGGGACTCCACCCACGCGTGGAAGCGGGTGCCGCGGCGGGCGGCGGGCTGCGGCGGCCTGGGCATGGGCCGGGCCAGGTCGCGCGCGAAGCCGTCGGGGTCGGCGGCGAGGCGCAGGACCTGGGAGGCGGAGAGGTACGGGGGCAGCAGGACGTCCCGGGTGGTGGCGCGGGTGCGGCGGAGTTCGGCGGTGAGGGCGGTGAGGTCGCGGTCCCAGGAGGCGATGGTCCTGGCGTCCTCGGGGGTGAGGTCCCGGTCCCGGTCCCGGTCCCGGTCCCGGTCCCGGTCCCGGTCCGGGTCCGGGTCCTCGGGGGCCTCCGGCTCGGGGGCCCTCGGCGCCGGGACCGTGTCCGCGCGGGTGTCCCCGGGGAGGGCTTCCCCGTCCCGTACGGGTTCCTCCTCGTCCCGTACGGGTTCCTCCTCGTCCCGTACGGGTTCCTCCTCGTCCCGTACGGGTTCCTCCTCGTCCGGCCAGGGCTCCTCGTCCGGCCAGGGTTCCTCCTCGCCCGGCCAGAGGTCCGCCCCGGCCGGGCGGGAGTCCCCGTCGGCAGGGCGGGAGTCCTCGGGGTACGGCCGGGAGTCCTCGGGGGGCGGGGCCCACAGCCGCGCCCTCACCTGTTCCGCCGCTCTCCTGCGGCGGCCGAGGGACTCCTCGTCCAGGGGCAGGGGCCACGCCTCGTCGCGGTCCGCGTCCGCCAGGGCCGGGTTCTCCGCGTCCTCCTCCGGTTCGTCCGCCCATGCCTCGATGTCGCCGTGGCCCGCCGCGCAGTGGTCGTACAGGGCGAGCAGGAAGTCCGAGGGGCCGCGGGGCTTCTTCTGGGACGGGCCCCACCAGTGGCCGGAGCCGAGGAGGAGGGAGCGGGGGCGGGTGAAGGTGACGTAGCCCAGGCGCAGTTCCTCGGTGTGCTGGTGGTCGCGCATGTCGTTCTTGAAGGCGGCGAGGGACTTGGCGTCCCAGGCACCGACCGACGGCAGCGTGGCGGCGTCGCCGCGCAGGGCGTGCGGGAGGACCTGCGGCTGGGAGGTCCAGGACTCGCGCGCGCGGGCGCTGGGGAACTGGCCGGTGACCAGGCCGGGGACGGCGACGACGTCCCACTCCAGGCCCTTGGACTTGTGGGCGGTGAGGACCTTGACGGTGTTCTCGCCGCCGGGCAGGGCGCTGTCGAGGCCCTTCTCGAACTGGACGGCCGTGCGCAGGAAGCCGAGGAAGGCGAGGAGGGTCGCCTCGCCGTCGAGGGAGGCGAAGCCGGCGGCGACGTCGAGGAAGTGGCCGAGGGTCTCGCGCCGGCGGGCGGCGAGGGCGTGCGGGGAGGCGGAGAGCTCGACCTCCAGGCCGGTGGTGTTCAGGACCCGGTGCAGCACGTCCATGAGGGGGTCGGCGAGCGAGGTGCGCAGGGAGCGCAGTTCGGCGGCGAGGCGGGCGAAGCGGACCCGGGCCTCGGCGGAGAACGGCAGGCCGTCGTCGGGGGCGCCGCCGGAGTCGAGGAAGGTGTCGAGCGCGTCGGCGAGGGAGATCACCTCGGCCGGGTCGACGCCCTCGACGGCGGCGGCGAGCCGCTGCTCGGGGTCGGGCTCCTCGTTCCCCCGGTGGACCAGGAGGCGGGCGCGGCGGCCGAGGAGGGCGAGGTCGCGGGGGCCGATCCGCCAGCGGGGGCCGGTGAGGAGCCGTACCAGGGAGGCGTTGGCGCCGGGGTCCTGGAGGACTTCGCAGACGGCGACGAGGTCCGCGATCTCGGGCAGGTGGAGGAGGCCGGAGAGGCCGACGACCTCGACGGGCACGTCGCGGGCGACGAGGGCCGCGTGGATCGCGGGGAAGTCGGTGGCGGTGCGGCACAGGACGGCGATCTCGCCGGGCTCGCGGCCGGTGCGGACGAGGTGGGCGAGGGAGTCCGCGAGCCAGTCGATCTCCTCGGCGTGGGTGGGCAGCAGGGCGATCCGTACGCCGCCGTCGTGCTCGGCGCCGGGCGCGGGCCGCAGCGCCTCCACGCCCGCGTGCATCGCGCGCAGGGGGGCGGCGAGGCCGTTGGCGAGGTCGAGGAGGCGGCCGCCGCTGCGCCGGTTCTCGGAGAGCGCGTAACGGTCGGCGGGGCTGCCGTCGCGGTGCGGGAAGTGCTCGGGGAAGTCGTCCAGGTTGGCGACGGAGGCGCCGCGCCAGCCGTAGATGGCCTGGCAGGGGTCGCCGACGGCGGTCACGGCGTGTCCGGTGCCCCGGCCGAACAGGCCGGAGAGCAGCAGCCGCTGGGCGACGGAGGTGTCCTGGTACTCGTCGAGGAGGACGACCCGGAACTCGTCGCGCAGGATCGCGCCGACCTCGGGCCGGGTGGTGGCGAGTTCGGCGGAGCGGGCGATCTGGTCGCCGAAGTCGAGCAGGTCGCGGGAGCGCTTGGCGGCGCGGTAGCGGACGACGAGGTCGAGGAGTTCGCGGCGGGCGGTGGCGGCTTCGGGGACCTTGCGCAGCTCGGCGTTGCTCAGCCTGGCGCCGGCGAGGGCGGTGAGCAGCTCGGAGTCGTACGCGCGGAGCCGCTCGGGCGGGACGAGGTGTTCGGCCAGCTCGGCGTCGAGGGCGAGCAGGTCGGTGATGAGGGTCGGGAAGGACCGGGTGAGCGCCGGGTACGGGCCGGGGGCCTCGCGGAGCACGCGGGCGGCGAGCTGGTAGCGGGTGGCGTCGGCGAGGAGCCGGGAGGTGGGCTCCAGGCCGATGCGGAGGCCGTGGTCGGTGAGGAGCTGTCCGGCGAAGGCGTGGTAGGTGGAGATGCGGGGTTCGCCCGGGGGGTCGTCGGGGTCGATCGCGTCCGGGTCGGTGACGCCGGCGCGGACGAGGGCGGTGCGGACGCGTTCGGCGAGTTCGCCGGCGGCCTTGTTGGTGAAGGTGAGGCCGAGGACCTGCTCGGGGGCGACCTGGCCGGTGCCGACGAGCCAGACCACGCGGGCGGCCATCACCGTCGTCTTGCCGGAGCCGGCGCCGGCCACGACGACCTGCGGGGCGAGCGGCGCGGTGATGCAGGCCGTCTGCTCCGGGGTGAACGGGATGCCGAGCAGCTCCTTGAGCTCCTCGGGGTCGCTGATGCGTGCGGTCACCGGAAGAGGCTAGCCGGGCCGTCCGACAGCGCGGCCCGGCGCGGGGCCCCGCCGCCGGGGTTCCGGGCGTCCCGCGCGCGGGAGTTCCGGGCGCGGGGCCCCCGCGCGCGTGACCGACCTCTCTTTCCGACGGGGCGTCACGCGCGGGCCGGTGCCCGGTGCCGGCGGGGCGCCGGGCGCGGGGCGGGCCGGGGCGGAGCACGGCGTTCCGGGCGGGGGCTCCGTCGAGGCGCGGGGTTCCCGGCACGGGGCGGCGCGGCCGGCGCGGGCGGTCCCTCTCCGGCCGCGTCCCGCTACTCGACGACGTGGCGGCCCTCCGGCCGGGCGCTGCACGCGGACCGGAAGGAGCAGGTCGCGCAGTGCTGGCCGGCGGTGGGGGTGAAGCGCTCGTCCAGGACCCGGCCGGCGGCGTGGGCGAGCAGTTCCCCGACCCACTCCCCGGTCAGGGCCTCCTGGGCCTGGACCTTCGGCAGGGTGTCGCCGCCCTCCTTCTTCGGGGCGGGCTGCCGGAGCTGGACGAGTTCGGCGCCGCCCGGTTCCGGCCGCCGTCCGCCGAAGACCTCGTCCAGGGCGCCCTCGCGGACGGCGAGCTGGTAGACGGCGAGCTGCGGGTGGCGGGCGACCTCGTCCCGGGTGGGGGACGACTTCCCGGTCTTGAAGTCGACCACGTAGGCGCGGCCCTGTTCGTCGGTCTCGACGCGGTCCATGGAGCCCCGGACGCGGACCTCGTACTCCCCCGCCTCCAGGGTCACGTCGAAGTCCTGCTCGGAGGCGGCGGGGGCGCGGCCGCCCCGGTCCATGACGTGCCAGTTCAGGAAGCGTTCGAGGGCCGCGCGCGCGTTCCGCTTCTCCTGGGCCGACTTCCAGGGGGCGTCGAAGGAGAGGGCGTCCCAGACGGAGTCCAGCCGGGCCATGAGGACGTCGAGGTCGGCGGGGGTGCGGCCGGAGGCGACCTCGTCGGCGAGGACGTGGACGACGTTGCCGAAGCCCTGGGCGGCGGTGGCGGGGGCGTCGGCCTTGACCTCGCGGCCCAGGAACCACTGGAGGGAGCAGGTGCTGACGAGGTTGTCGAGGGAGCTGGGCGAGAGCGCCACGGGCCGGTCGCGGTCGCGGAGGGGGACCGTGCTGCGCGTCGGTTCGAACAGGCCCCACCAGCGGTCCGGGTGCGCGGCCGGCACCAGCGGCTGGCCCTCGTCGTCGGTGAGCGCGGCCAGCCGGGCCAGCCGGTGGGCGGCGGCGTCGCGCAGGGCGGGCGGGGCGGCCGGGTCGACGGTGGTGGCGCGCAGCTCCGCGACCAGGGCGGAGACGGCGAGGGGCCGGCGGGGGCGGCCGGGGACGTCCTTGGGCTCGGCGCCCAGTTCGCCGAGGAAGCGCGACGGCTGGTCGCCGTCCTCGGCGGCGGCCTTCACGGCGGTGACGACGAGCCGGTCGCGGGCGCGGGTGGCGGCGACGTAGAAGAGGCGGCGCTCCTCGGCGAGGAGGGCGCCGGGGGTGAGGGGTTCGGCGAGGCCGTCGCGGCCGATGCGGTCGGCTTCGAGGAGGGAGCCGCGGCGGCGCAGGTCGGGCCAGAGGCCCTCCTGGACCCCGGCGACGACGACGAGGCCCCATTCGAGGCCCTTGGACCGGTGGGCGGTCATGAGCCGGACGGCGTCCGGGCGGGCGTGGCGGCGGGTGAGGGTGTCGGCGGCGATGTCCTGGGCGTCGAGCTCTTCGAGGAAGTTGAGGACGCCCCGGCCGCCGACGCGCTCCTCGGCGCGGGCCGCGGTCTCGAAGAGGGCGCAGATCGCGTCGAGGTCGCGGTCGGCGTTGCGCCCGGCGGGGCCGCCGCGCAGGGCGGCGCGCTCCAGGCGGCCGGGCCAGGGGGTGCCCTGCCACAGCTCCCAGAGGGCTTCCTCGGCAGTGCCGCCGGCGGCGAGCAGCGCCCGGGTCGTCCGGAGGAGCCGGCCGAGCCGCTGGACGCCGTGGGCGTGGGCGGGGTCGTGCGCGACGAGGCGTTCGGGTTCGGCGAGGGCGCGGGCGAGGAGCACGTCGGAGGGGGGCGGGACCTTGTTGCCCGCGGCCCGCTCCTCGTCCCGCAGCGCCCGCCCGAGCCGTCGCAGGTCGGCCGGGTCCACGCCGGCGAGCGGGGAGGCGAGCAGCGCGAGGGCGGTCTCGGTGTCGAGCCAACCGCCGTCGCCGTGGCCGCCGGGACCGGCTTCGGCTTCGGTTCCGGTCCCGCTCTCCGTCCCGGCTTCGGCTTCGGTCCCGCTCTCCGTCCCGGCTTCGGTTCCGGCCCCGCTCTCCGCCTCTGCCCCGCTCTCCGCCCCGGCCGCCCCGGAAGCCGCCCCCGCCCCCGACACCGCGCGCAGGGCGAGCAGCAGCGGGGCCACCGCCGGTTCGTGGCGGAGCGGGGTGTCCGCGGCGTCCGTCTCCACCGGGACGCCCGCCGAGGTGAGGGCGCGGCGGAGGGAGGGGAGGGAGGCGGCGGCGCGGGTGAGGACGGCCATGTCCTGCCAGGGGACGCCGTCCTCCAGGTGCGCGCGCCGCAGCAGGTCCGCGATGTTCTCGGCCTCCGCCGAGGCCGTGGGGTACGTGTACGCCTCCGCCCGGCCCCCGTCCCGTACCGCCGTCAGCTCCCGGTGGGCGCGGACCTTCTCGGCGGGCAGCCGGGGCACCGGCATCCGCTGCGCCAGCAGCCGGGTCGCGGAGAGGAGCCGGGCCCCGGAGCGGCGGGAGGTGCGCAGGACGCGGACCGGCGCGCCGCCGAAGGAGTCGGGGAAGTCGAGGATGCCGTTCACGTCGGCGCCCCGGAACGCGTAGATGGACTGGTCCGGGTCGCCGAAGGCGACGACCGTGCTCCGGCCGCCGCCCGCGAGCGCGCGCAGCAGCCGGACCTGGGCCGGGTCGGTGTCCTGGTACTCGTCCACGTACACCGCGTCGTACGCGGGCAGCGTGACGCTCCCGGCGAGCAGCACGGCCCGGTGCACCAGCTCCGTGTAGTCCAGGACGCCCTGGAGGTCGAGGACGTCGAGGTACTCGGCGAGGAAGCCGGCCGCCGCCTTCCAGTCGGGGCGGCCGACCCGCTCCGCGAAGCGGGCCAGCTCGTCCGGTCCGAGGCCGAGCTCCCGCGAGCGGGCGAGGACGGCCCGCACCTCGTCGGCGAAGCCCCGGGTGGTGAGGCAGGCGCGCAGGTCGTCGGGCCAGCGGATGCCGCCGAGGCCGTTCCTCTCCAGGTCGATCTGGCCGGCGAGCAGCTCGCGCACCGCGAGGTCCTGCTCGGGTCCGGAGAGCAGCCGCAGCGGTTCGGAGAAGAGGTCGGCGTCCTGGTGGGCGCGGATCAGGGCGTAGCAGTACGAGTGGAAGGTGGTGGCCTGCGGCGGGCGGCGGCCGCCGAGCCGGACCGCCATGCGGTCGCGGAGTTCGACGGCGGCCCTGCGGCTGAAGGTGAGGACGAGGAGGCGTTCGGGGTCGGCGCCCTTCTCCACGCGGGCCGCGACCGACTCGACCAGCGTCGTCGTCTTGCCGGTGCCGGGGCCGGCGAGGACGAGGAGCGGTCCGCCGGTGTGCTCAACCACTTCCCGCTGCGCCGCGTCCAGCTGAGGGGGACCCGGCGGGGCCGGTGCGGTGCGCACCAGCCGGTACGCGCCCGGGGTCCGCTGCCGTCCCGGGCCCGGGTGCGGCTGTCCCTGGTGCGGCGGCGTACGCCGGGTGGTGGAGGAGGAGCTCACGTGGTTCGCCGGTCCTGGTGGGTGTGGTGGTGCGGGTGAGGCGGCCGTGCGGAGCGGCCGTCCCGGAAGACGCGAACGACGACGTTACGCGAAGCGGGGCGGCGGCGAGCCGTGCGCGGCGCCGCGCGACGGGCCGGGCCGGGCCCGTCCGCCCCGCCCCGGCCGCGCCTCCTGGGCCGATGTCCTCACGTGTGAGTTCCGGCACCCCCGCCGGCGTCCCCCTCCGGGGCCCCGGCGCCGTCCCAGCGCGCCCGCCGCATGTCGATCCTGGGCACGTGCCCCCCGGCGGCGGGGCCCGCGGGGCGCAGCGGGGTGCCCTCCTCGCGGTAGTGCGCGAGGGCCCGCGGCTCGTGGCCGGGGAGCAGGGTGCCGTCCGCGCGGACCACGCGCCACCACGGCGCGGCCGCGCCGTACAGGGCCATCACCCGGCCCACCTGGCGCGGTCCTCCCTCGCCCAGCCACTCGGCGACGTCGCCGTAGGTCATCACGCGGCCGGGCGGGATCGCGTCGGCGACGTCGAGCACCCGCTCCGCGTACGCGGGGTACGCGGGCGGCTCCCCGCCGGGCCCGGGCGTCCCTCCGCCGTGCTCGGTCACTTCTCCGGCCTCCCCCACGGGCTCCTCCAGACTCGTCCGTCCCATCCTCCCCCATCCCACCGACATGGCCCTGCTGCCTCCGCGCGGCTGCTCTTCGTGCCACCATCGTGCGGGCGGTGACTGGTGATACGAGATCAAGAGCGACAAGAGCGACAAGAAACGCAAGAGCGACACGCACGGGAACAAGAGCGGGAACGAGACGGCGCGCATGCGGAGACGGACAGGGTGATGGGGCAGGACACGCAGCCTCCCGGGGGAGGCGAGGCCGACGTGCCCGAGCGGGTCTCCGGCGACGAACCGCTGCTCGCCGCCCGCGTCCACCGGCCCTCCGACCTGATGCGGCTGCTCGCCGGTCTGCTCGCGATCGGGCTCGTCCTGGCCGTCGCCGCGTTCGCCCACGCGACGACCTCCGGCCTGGAGAAGGACATCAACGCGGGGGCCCTCGGCGCCCCGGACGTCTTCGTCAGGATCGCCGGTCTCGTCTCCTCCATCGCCGTCCTCCTCGTCCCGGTCGCCTTCGCCGTCGAGCGGCTGGTCAAGCGGGACGGGCTGCGCATCGCGGACGGCGTCCTCGCCGCCGTCCTCGCCCACGGCGTGACCCTCGCCACCGACCTCTGGGTCGCCCAGGCCGTGCCCGGCACCGTCCGGGGCACGATCCGGGACGCGCTGACCCAGCCGCAGTCCGGCGGCGGGCTGACCGACCCGGTGCACAACTACCTCGCCCCGGTCATCGCGTACATGACCGCCGTGGGCATGGCCCGCCGTCCCCGCTGGCGGATCGCGCTCTGGGCGGTGCTGCTGCTCGACGCGTTCACGATGCTGGTGGCCGGGTACACCACGGCGCTCTCGATCGTCCTGACCGTGCTCATCGGCTGGTCGGTGGCGTACGGCACGCTGTACGCGGTCGGCTCCCCGAACGTCCGGCCCACCGGGCAGACCCTCCTCGCCGGACTGCGCCGGGTCGGCTTCCGGCCGGTGACGGCGCTGCGCTCGGAGGGCGTGCCCGACTCGGCGGACAACGGGGACCGGGGCCGCCGCTACATCGTGACCCTGGAGGCCGGACCGCCGCTCGACGTGACCGTGGTCGACCGGGAGCAACAGGCGCACGGCTTCTTCTACCGCGTGTGGCGGCGGATCACCCTGCGGACGATCACCACCCGCCGCTCCATCGTCTCGCTGCGCCAGGCCCTGGAGCAGGAGGCGCTCCTCGCGTACGCGGCGATCGCCGCCGGCGCGAACGCGCCGAAGCTGATCGCCACCTCGGAACTCGGCCCGGACGCCGTGATGCTGGTGTACGAGCACACCGGCGGCCGCAGCCTGGACTCGCTGGACGACCACGAGATCACCGGCGAGCTGGCCCGCAGCGCCTGGCGGCAGGTGAAGGCGCTCCAGTCGCGCCGGATCGCGCACCGCCGCCTCACCGGGGACGCCATCCTGGTGGATCGTTCCGGCAAGGTGATCCTGACCGAGCTGCGGGGCGGCGAGATCGCGGCCGGCGACCTGGTCCTGCGGATGGACATCGCGCAGCTGCTCACCACCCTGGGGCTGCGGATCGGGGCCGAGCGGGCGGTCGCGGCGGCCGTGGAGGTCCTCGGCCCGGACACCGTCGCGGACTGCCTGCCGCTGCTCCAGCCGATCGCGCTGAGCCGCTCCACGCGCGCGACGCTGCGGAAGCTGGCGCGGGAGCGCTCGGCGCGGGAGCGGGAGGCCGCCCTCGCCGCCTCCGAGGCGGCCAAGCGCGAGCGGGAGCTGGCCAAGGCCGAGGCCGCCGCGGACAAGAAGGCCGCGCGGGCGGAGAAGAAGGCCGAGCGGAAGGCGGACAAGAAGGCCGAGAAGCAGGCCCTGGACACGGCGCTCGACGAGGCCCGCGAGGAGGACCTGCTCGTCCAGATCCGGCAGCAGGTGCTGCTGATCCGCCCGCAGGCCCCGGTGGAGCCGGTGCGCCTGGAGCGGATCAAGCCGCGGACCCTGGTCAGTCTGATCGCGGGCGCGGTCGCCGCGTACTTCCTGCTCTCGCAGATCGCCCGCACCCCGCTCTCGACGATCAGCCAGGCGGACTGGCGGTGGGTGGCGGCCGCGGTGCTGTTCTCGGCGCTGAGCTACGTCGCGGCGGCGATGAGCCTGCTGGGGTTCGTCCCCGAGCGGGTCGGGTTCTGGCGGACGGTGGTGGCGCAGGTCGCCGGCTCGTTCGTGAAGATCGTCGCTCCGGCGGCGGTCGGCGGCGTCGCCCTGAACACCCGTTTCCTCCAGCGCTCGGGGGTGCGGCCCGGCCTCGCGGTGGCGAGCGTCGGCGCCTCGCAGCTCTTCGGCCTCGGGGCGCACGTCCTGCTGCTGCTCTCCTTCGGCTACCTGACGGGGACGGAGAAGTCGCAGTCCTTCACCCCGTCGAGGACGGTCATCGCGGGACTGCTCACGGTCGCGGTGCTCGTCCTGGTGGTGACGGCCATCCCGTTCCTGCGCAAGTTCGTGTCGACCCGGCTGCGCTCGCTCTTCGCGGGCGTGGTGCCGCGCATGCTGGACGTGCTGCAGCGGCCGATGAAGCTGCTGACCGGCATCGGCGGGATGCTGCTGCTCACCGGCGCGTTCGTGCTCTGTCTGGACGCCTCGATCCGGGCCTTCGGCCACGACAACCAGTCCCTGAGCTACGCGAGCGTGGCCGTCGTCTTCCTCGCGGGCAACGCGCTCGGCTCGGCGGCGCCGACGCCGGGCGGTGTCGGCGCGGTCGAGGGCGCGCTGACCTTCGGCCTGGTGACGGTGGGGGGCCTCCCGCTGGAGGTCGCGACCCCGGCGGTGCTCCTCTACCGTCTCCTCACCCTGTGGCTGCCGGTCCTGCCGGGCTGGCTCTGCTTCAACTGGCTGACGAGGCGCGAGGCGCTGTGACGGGGGCCGGGACCCGTCCGGGTCCCGGCCCGCCCGGGGCCACCCGCATGGACCCCCGTCCCGCGCGACGGCGGGGGCGGGGGACCACCATGGGTCCATGCCGATCTCCGCAGCCCAGCGCGTCGCCCTGCTCACCGCCACCACCGTGCTGCTCGCCGCCGGGTGCTCGGGCGGCGGGAACGACGCCGGCGACCCGCCGGAGCCGTCCGTCTCGGGCGGGCTCCCGGCGCTGGCGGCGCAGAAGCTGTCCTGGAACCCGTGCCCGCCGCCGTCCCCCGCCGAGGGCGGCGGGCCCGCGCCGTCCCCGCCGCCCGGCGGCGGCGCCTGGGAGTGCTCCTTCCTGCGGGCCCCGCTCGACTGGTCGAAGCCGGAGGGCGAGACCGTCGAGCTGGCCCTCATCCGGGCCCGGGCCCGGGACGGCGCCCGGCGGATCGGCTCGCTCGTCTTCAACTTCGGCGGGCCCGGCGGCTCCGGCGTCACCGGCCTGCCCGGCTTCGCCGAGGACTACGAGACCCTGCGGAGCCGCTACGACCTGGTCTCCTTCGACCCGCGCGGGGTGGGCCGCAGCGTCCCCGTGGAGTGCGCGGGCGACAAGGAGCTGGACGCCTACTACGCGCTGGACTTCACGCCCGAGGACGCGGCCGAGGAGCGGACGCTGTCGGACGCGCAGAAGAAGTACGCGGCCGGCTGCGAGGAGGAGGCGGGCACCGTCCTGCCGCACGTCGGCACCGAGAACGCCGCCCGGGACATGGACCTGATGCGCCGGGTCCTCGGCGACGAGAAGCTGCACTACTTCGGCATCTCGTACGGCACGGAACTCGGCGGGGTCTACGCCCACCTGTTCCCGAAGAACGTCGGCCGGGCCGTCTTCGACGCCGTGGTGGACCCGGAGGCGGGCGTCGAGGAGGGGGCCCTCGGCCAGGCGAGGGGCTTCCAGCTGGCCCTGGACAACTTCGCCCGGGACTGCGTGGAGCGCGGCGACGAGTGCGCGCTGCCCGGCACGAGCGTCGCCGAGATCGAGACCTTCGTCACGGACCTGCTGGCGTCCCTCGACAAGAAGCCGATCACCGGCATCGGGGACCGCCGGCTCACCCAGACGCAGGCCACCAACGGCATCGCGCAGGCCCTGTACTCGAAGGAGTTCTGGACCTACCTGGAGCAGGGCCTCGAAGCGGCCGAGGGCGGCGACGGCGCGCTGCTCCTCTCCCTCTCGGACTCGATGAACGGGCGGAACCAGGACGGCTCGTACAGCAACATCCAGGCCGCCAACGCCGCCGTCAACTGCGTGGACTACGAGGAGCGCTACACCCTCGGGCAGGCGAAGGAACGGCTCGGCCGGTTCCGCGAGGCGTCCCCCGTCTTCGGCGACTTCATGGGCTGGTCGCTCGCGAGCTGCTCGCAGTGGCCGGTGGCCGGGACCTGGGAGCACCCGGACGTCTCCGCGCCCGGCGCGGCGCCGATCCTGGTGGTGGGCAACACCGGCGACCCGGCCACGCCGTACGAGGGCGCGCGGGCCATGGTGAAGGGGCTCGGCGGCGGGGTCGGCGTGGAGCTGACGTTCGAGGGCGAGGGCCACGGCGCCTACAACGGCGGCAGCGCGTGCGTGAAGAAGGCCGTGGACGCGTACCTCCTGGACGGCCGGGTGCCGAAGTCCGGAACCGTCTGCAAGAAGTGACGCCGGAGGGCCCGGCCCCGGCGGGGGCCGGGCCCTCCGGCACATGCCCTAGTAGACCGGCTTCCCGGGCTCGATCTGGTGGACCCAGCCGATCACGCCGCCGCCGACGTGCACCGCGTCCGCGAAGCCCGCGGACTTGAGCACGGCGAGGACTTCCGCACTGCGGACACCCGTCTTGCAGTGCAGGACGATCCGCTTGTCCTGCGGGAGGTCCTGGAGGGCGGTGCCCATCAGGAACTCGTTCTTGGGGATCAGGCGCGCGCCGGGGATCGAGACGATCTCGTACTCGTTCGGCTCGCGGACGTCGATGATGTCGATGTCCTCGCCCTCGTCGATCCACTCCTTGAGCTGCTTGGGAGTGATCGTCGCGCCGGCCGCCGCCTCCTGGGCCTCCTCGGACACGACGCCGCAGAACGCCTCGTAGTCGATGAGTTCGGTGACGGTCGGGTTCTCGCCGCAGACCGCGCAGTTCGGGTCCTTGCGGACCTTGACCTGGCGGTACTGCATCTCCAGGGCGTCGTAGATCATCAGACGGCCGACCAGCGGGTCGCCCACGCCGGCGAGGAGCTTGATGGCCTCGGTGACCTGGATGGAGCCGACGGACGCGCAGAGCACGCCGAGGACGCCGCCCTCGGCGCACGACGGGACCATGCCCGGCGGCGGGGGCTCCGGGTAGAGGCAGCGGTAGCAGGGACCGTGCTCGGACCAGAAGACCGACGCCTGGCCGTCGAACCGGTAGATCGAGCCCCACACGTACGGCTTGTCGAGCAGCACGCAGGCGTCGTTCACCAGGTAGCGGGTGGCGAAGTTGTCGGTGCCGTCCACGATCAGGTCGTACTGGCCGAAGATCTCGAGGACGTTGTCGGCCTCCAGGCGCTCCTGGTGCAGGACCACGTTCACGTACGGGTTGATGCCCAGGACGCTGTCGCGGGCCGACTCGGCCTTGGAGCGGCCGATGTCGGCCTGGCTGTGGATGATCTGACGCTGGAGGTTCGACTCGTCGACCTCGTCGAACTCCACGATGCCGAGCGTGCCCACGCCGGCGGCGGCCAGGTACATCAGCGCCGGCGAACCGAGGCCGCCGGCACCGACGCACAGCACCTTGGCGTTCTTGAGCCGCTTCTGCCCGTCCATCCCGACGTCCGGGATGATCAGGTGGCGGGAGTACCTGCGGACCTCGTCTACGGTGAGCTCGGCGGCCGGCTCGACCAGGGGTGGCAGCGACACGGGGACTCCGGTTGTCGGTATGTCAGTACGGTTGTTCTCCCCGTAACACTGCCACGCCCCTTCTCATTCCGAGACACCCGTTCCGATCCGCGAGACGATTTCGTCCCAGTAGCCGGGCAGGGAGTGAAACGCGGCGGTTTGTCCCGGTGCCCCCGTGCGGTCGGTGAAGAAGATCGTCCCGGCGCCCTGCCAGCGGGCGATCCGCAGGGCCTCCTCCAGGTGGGTGCGCGGGACGCCGTGCACGAGGTGGACGAACTTCGCCTCCGTGTACGCGGCGGTCCACTCGGCCACCTGCGACCAGCGGTAGTCCGCCCAGGCGCCGGAGAACGTCACCAGCTGGTCGGCGGTCTCGGCGTACCCGGGATGGGGGTGGGTGCCGTGGCCGAGGACGAGGTGGGACTCGCCGCCGGGACCCGCCCCCAGGGCGGTGGCGACCCGCCGGACCCCGGCCAGGTCGGCCCGGTCGGCGGGACAGCGGTCCAGGTAGTGACCGTCCACCCGGTACCAGTCGAGGAAGCGGTGGGCGTCCGACATCAGCTCCCCGAAGGGCCGGGTGCCGTACGCGGCGTCGAGGTGCCCGAGGACCCTGACCCCGGCCTCGCGGAGCCGCCCGGCCGCTTCCAGGCAGTGCGGGTCGGGGCGGCTGCCCGGTCCCTCCGCCACGTTGAGCACCGCCCAGTGCAACGGGGTGCCGGGGCGGGTCAGTTCGCCCCACTCGACGGGGGCGAGCAGCGGGTGGGCATAGCCGGGGACGCCCACGCCGAGCGCCCGGACCGACCCCGCGGCGGTGGCCGTCAGATGCGACACGCCGCCTCCATCCAGATGTCCGCGAGCGACTCCTCCAGGTTGATCCGGGGCCGCCAGCCGAGCCGGTCGCGGGCGGTGCGCACGTCGGCCTGCTGCCAGGGACCGCAGCCGTCGGGGTACGGGTAGGGGGCGGAGGCCAGCTGGTCGGCGACGGTCCCCTCGGTGCGGGGGGCGCCGATCACGGGGCGCTGCGGGCCGCCGTGCGGGACGTCCAGCTCGTTCAGGTTGCCCGCGTAGCCGGCGACCCGGGCCAGGACGGCGGCGGCGTCGCGGAGCCGGACCGCGCGGCCGGTGCCGATGTTGACGACGCCCTGGGCGGCGGAGAGCGAGGCGGCGTGGACGGCCCGCGCCACGTCCCGCACGTCCACGAAGTCCCGCTGCACGCCGAGGCCGCTGAGCTTCAGCTCGCCGTCCCCGGCCTGCATCGCCCGGCGCATCGCCTCGGCGAGGCGGCCGAGCGGGGAGCCGGCGGGGGTGCCGGGGCCGACCGGCGAGAAGACCCGCAGGACGACGGCGTCGAGCGCCGAGCCGAGGACGAGTTCGGTCGCGGCCAGCTTGGACACGCCGTACGGGCCGCCGGGGCGGGGCACGGCGTCCTCGGCGGTGGAGGAGCCGGGCTGGCTGGGCCCGTACTCCGAGGCGCAGCCGACCTGGACGAGCCGGGCGCCGCAGCCGCTGCGGCGCAGGGCCTCGCAGACGGTGGCGACGGCGACGGTGTTGTGCCGGGTCAGCTCGCGGGCGCCGCCCCGGGTGGCGCCCGCGCAGTTGACGACGACGCCGGGATGGACGGCGTCCAGGAACCGGGTGAGCGCGCCGGGGCTGCCGGACGCGAGGTCGAAGCGCACGTCGGCGTCGTCGCCCCGGCCGAGGGCGGTGAGGTGGACGGCCGGGTCGGCGAGCAGCCGGTCGGCGACGAAGCGGCCGATGAAGCCGTTGGCTCCGAGCAGTAGCACCCTCATCGCGCGGCCCCTTCGTGCCGACCGGCCGGTGCTGTGGGTCGAGGGGTCATGGTCTTCGTTCTCCTTGCGGGGTGAGGGAAGGGGGGGTGGGGCGCGCCCGCGGCGTCGGCTCCTCGGGTGCGCGGGGGATTCACGGGGCGGTGTGGGCGGAGGCCCGGGTGAGGACGCCGGTCGCGTGGGCCAGGAGGCCGAGCGCGGCGGCGCCGCAGACGAGGGTGGGTACGGCCCCGAGGCCCCAGGCGCCGACGACGGCGCGCACCGGGACGGCGAGCGCGTCGAAACCGGGGAGGGGGAGGCGGGAGGAGAGGACGCTCGCGGGGGCGAGGGCCTCGGCGGCGCAGGCGGCGGCGAGGGCGGCGGTGGCCGTCTCGGGGAAGCCGTGCGCGGTCAGGAGCCGGGCGAGCAGGAGGAGCGCGCCGAGGGCGAAGGCCCCGGGGCTGAACCCGGTGGGGCCCAGCAGGGCGGCGAGGGCCAGGAGGTGGAGCGCCACGGTGCCCAGGAGCAGCCTCCGGGCGGAGGCGGCGAAGTCGGCGAGGCCCCGGCTGGCGGCGATCCGGCGGCGGACCCGGAGGGTGAAGAGGTGGGCGCACCAGGCGGCCGGGGCCACCGCGAGGGCGAGGCCGAGGAGGGGCCCGGGGGTCAGCTCCCAGAGGTCGTCGGGGCCGCCGCTGAGCACCTCGGCCAGGAATCCGTCGCCGCCGGCCGCGTACGCCAGGAGCCAGAGGGTCCAGAGGCCGGCGGCGGGCACGGTCCGGCCGCCGGGGGCGCCGAGGGGGCCGCGCCGGACGGCGAGGAGGAGCGCGCCGCCGAGGCCGAGGGCCCCGGCGGCTCCGACGGCGAGGCGTACGGTCCCGTGGGTGGTGCCGAGCCCGAGCCCGGTGAGCGCGGCGGCGGCGCCGGGCGCGAGCACGGCGAGCGCCCAGGGGGCGACGGCCTCCCGCCGGGGCGCGGGGGGCACGGTCTCCTCCCGGCCGCGCGGCACGCGCGCGTACAGCTCCTCGGCGAGCGAGAACACGTCCCGGTGCCGGTAGCGCGCGGCGGTCCGGTCGGTGAACCCCCGCGCTTCGAGCCCGGCGGCGATCTCCAGCGGGTCGACGGCCCGTTCGCACAGCTCCCGGTGCCGGTGCATGAGCACCCTGACGGGGTCGGCGGTGCCCCGGCGGGGGCGGGGGGCGGCGGGGGCCGCCGGGACCGGGGCCGGCGTTCCGGCGGCGGGTCCGTCCGTGCCCGGGACCGCGGGGACGGGTACGGCTCCGGGGGCGGTCGCGGCCGGGAGCGGGGGTCCGGGGACGGCGGCGGCCTCCGCGGTGGGGCCGTGCGGGGCGCGGGCGGGGGCGGAGGCCGGTCCCGGTCCGTCGGGTTCCCCGGGCCGCCGGGCGGTTCCGGGCCCGCTCCGGTCGTCCCGCGCTCCCTCCGCGCCGACCCCGGCCGGGGCGGTGCCGGTGCCGCTCTCCGCCGGCGCGGTGCCGGCCGCGGGTTCCGGGGCGCTGTCGTCCCCGCCTCCGGAACGGGTCGGCGTCCGGGTCGTGTCGGGCCGCGGGGACGTCGCCGTGACCGCCCCCGGGGCCGGGGCTATCCCGGCCGGCGGGGCGTCGACGGCGGGCGTGCCGAGGAGGACCTCGGAGCGGGCGTCCCGGGTTCCGGGACCGGTCGGGGCGGCGGGGCCGCGCATGGGGGTGCCTCCTTCAGGCATCGGGGGCTCCTGTCCCCGCCGTCACGTTCTTGTGGGCCCAGCTGCCCGGCACGTGGGCCTCGGCGGGGTGGGCGAAGAGGGCCCCGTCCCCGGGCCGGTGGCGCACCGGCGCGTGGGAGAGGAGTTCGAGGTAGAGGGAGCGGAACGCGGCGAGGTTCTGCTCGACGGTGAAGAGTTCGAGCGCGCGGGCGCGGGCGGCGGCGCCGAGCCGGTGCCGGCGCCCGGGGTCGCGGAGCAGCGCGAGGCACGCGTCGGAGAGCGCCCGGGGGTTGCGCGGCGGCACGACGAGCCCGGTGCCGCCGACGATCTCCACGACCGCGCCGACGTCGGTCGAGACGGTGGCCCGCGCGCAGAACATGGCCTCCACCAGACCCGCCGGGAAGCCCTCGACCACGCTGGAGAGGACGACGACCGCACCGGAGGCGTACGTGTCCTCCAGGGTGGGCGCCTCCGGGCTTCCCAGCTCTTCGAAGGCGACGGGGTTCTCCCCGACGGCGTACGCCCCGGTGGCCTCGTCGGGGAAGAGCTGCGCGGCGAGCCCCCGGCAGTGGGCGAGGTACGCGTCGGCGCCCGGGTCCCGTACGGGCACGGTGACGACGCGCAGCCGGGCGTCGGGCTGCCGGGAGCGGAGCTCCGCGAAGGCGTGCAGCAGGGCGACGAGGTCCTTGGCGGGATCGGGGCGGCCGACCCAGAGCAGGGTGGCGGGGTCGCCGCTCTCCTCGTCCTCCCCCACCGCGTCGAAGCGGTCGGTCGCCATGCCGGGGTGGACGGTGCGGATGCGGTCCCGGTCGGCGCCGCACCTCTCCTGCCAGCGGCGGGTGTGGGCGTTGTCGGGGGTGAGCAGGGCGGCCTGCCGGTAGACCTCGCCGGTGAGCCGTCCGTGGAGGGCGGCCAGCAGGGTGCGCAGGGGCGCGGAGCGGTCGGCGCCGGCGGCCGAGAGGTAGTGGGAGCGGAGCCGGACGCCGTACTCGGTGACGAGCAGCGGGGTTCCGAAGAAGCGTTTGGCCAGCAGTCCGGGAAGGGCCGCGGTGCCTCCGGCGGTGGCGTGGCAGAGGTCGGCCGCACCGAGGGCGTCCTCCTCGTACCAGTCGTAGGAGAGGGGGCGCAGGGCGCGCTCCAGGTGCCCGGCGAAGGCCAGGTGGTCGGGGAGGCCGGCGGCGGCCGCGCCCCGGCGTGCGCCGGGCGCGCGACAGGCGGCTTCGAGGGTGCGCACGGCGTCGTCGGAGCGGAGCGCGCCGGGGAGTCCGCCGCGCTCGCGGGCGAGTCCGGCGAGCGCGTAGAGCCCTTCGGCGAAGGCGGCGGCGGAGTCCCCGGCGGCCGGGTGTTCCCCGGTGGTCGCGGGAGTCCCGGTGGTCGAGGGCCCCCCGGCCTCCTCCGCGTCCTCGGCGCAGACCCCCGTGACGAGCAGGCCGTACGCCTCGACGAAGCGGCGGCGGTCGCGGCGGCCGTAGGCACGGCGGGCCGCGCGGGGTTCGCCGAACACGGCCCGTTCGAAGCGGTTGCCGGTGGGGGCCGTGTCGCTCCCCGCCGGGTCCGCCGACCGGACGAGGCGGGCGTGGGCGGGCAGCGGCGGAAGGGCCCCGACGGAGGACGGGAGGCCGGTCGCGTAGAGGTCGAACCGGTGCTGTGCGAGCCCGCGCACGAGCCGTTCGCACCAGAGGTCCGCCTCACCGGTGGCGTACGGGTGGCCACCCTCCGTGAGCAGTGCGATCCGCACGTGTGCACCCCCGATCTCCCTTGACGGCGGCCCCCGTCGGTCCGGCGGCTCGCAGCGGGAAGAACGTAAGCGGAGAAGCCGGTGGCGGGGGGGGGGGGGGGGGGGGGGGGGGCCCCGCGCCGGGGGGGGGCGGCGGGGGGGGCCGGCGACCCCGCGGCCGCCCCCCCCCCCCCCGGGGGGGGGCCCCCGGGGGGGGGCGGGGGTCCCCGGGGGGGGTTCCGGGGCGGGGGCGGGGGGGGGCGCCGGGGGGGGGGCCCCCCCCCGCCACCGGAAGGGGTGAATGCTCGTAACTTTCCCGCCCCGATCGCGTTCCGCCGCGCTAAGCGGCGCGGCGTCGGGCGGGGGCCGGGCGGGCGGGGCCCGGCCGGGCGAGGGGGCCGCGACGGGGCGACCGGGGCGGACGCCCTCGGCCGCGGGGCGCCCCGGGCCTCAACTCCCGGGATGCACCCAGGGGTTGGGACGGCACGAAATGCCGTCGATGTCCAGGGACTTGGTCTGCTGCTGCATCACGGGGGCGAGCGCGCCCGGGGTGCGGCAGAGTTCGTGACCGTGGCCGAGCCGGTGCCCCACCTCGTGGTTGATGAGCATCTGCCGGTAGGCGTACATGGCCTTGGGCCCGAAGGTGACGGCGCCCTGGGCCCAGCGGAACGCGTTGATCATCACGCGCTCGGTGGAGGCGGAGTCGCAGGACACGTTGTCGACGGTCGTGTCGAGTCCGGACTTCCGGCACCAGTCGCCGGTGGTGCCGGGGCTGGCGAGCGTGATCACGAACCGCGCCTCGCCGCTGGAGACCCGCTCGAACGTCATCGCGCCGTCGCCGGCCCAGCTCCGCCGGTCGTTGAGGGTCTTCTGCACGGCGTCGGCGAAGAGCCGCGGATCGAGGCCGAGCCCCTTCTCCACGTCGACCCGGTACCGGATGAGCCTTCCCCTGCCCGGCGCCTTCTGGAAGCCGGGCACGACCTCGAAGACGCCGCTCCCCTTCAGCTTCGGGTCGATCGGGAACTGCCGGGTCATCAGCTGTTCGTACGTCGGCGCCGGGGTCTGCGCGGGGGTCGGGAGCGCCGGGGTGGAGCGGTCGTCGGAACGGGAGGCGGAGGCGTCGTCCGCGGCCCGCTCGGCCGGTCCCCCGGCGGCGCGGGCGGCGGACGGGGCCGCGCCCCGGTCGGTGACCTGTCCGGCGACGACGACGGCGAGGACGGTGGCGACGGCGGCGGCGGCGACGCCCGCGAGGGTGCGGCCGAGTCCGTTCCGGCCCGCCGGGGTCCCGGGACCGGGTGCGGAGCCGGTCCCGGGGTCCGGTTCGGCCCCGTCCCCGGGACGGGGCCCGGGGACGAACGACTCCCGGCCGTCGGTCCCTTCGGGCGCGGGGGGCCGGGCGGCACCGCGCCGGCCCGCGTACGGCGCGGGACGCGGGCCGCCCTCCTCGTCGTGCTGCGGATGCCCGCCCCGCACGGTCGCCGTCCCCCGGCCGGAATCGCCGCGCGCGGGGGCGCGGCCGAAGGCGGGGGTGCCGTGCGCGGGGGTGCCGTGGCGCGGGCCCCCGGAACCGGGAGCCGAACCGGGCCCCCCGTGGACCGGCGTACCGTGCGCGGGAGTCCCCGGCGCCCCGCTCCCCCCATCCGGTGTCCCGTGCGCCGGCGTGCCCGTCCGGTCCCGGCCGTCGCCGGTCGCGGGCCTGCGGCGGCGCCCCGTCCCGGGGGCCTGCCCGGCGGCCGGTTCCGGCTCCGTCCCCGGCCGTGCGTCCGTCTCCCGCCGCCCGGTGTCGGCCACCGGGGACGCGGAGCCCTTGCGACTGTGTCGTCCCACGCCCCGGATCAGCTCCCGCCGTGATCGGCGATCAGTTCCCGGACGGCCTGGGCGACCGTCTCGGGGTACTCCATCATCGCCACGTGCCCCGCGTCGGGGAGGGTGAGCAGGCGCGAGCCGCCGAAGGCGGCGGCCGCCTTCAGCGCCGTGCGGTACGAGACGAGCCGGTCGCGCCTGCCGTAGACGAGCAGCGTCGGCGCGAGGACCCGTTCGGCCTGGCGCCACAGCCCGTGCTGCCCGCCGAGGGTGTACGCGTCGACGATGCCGCGCGAGGAGCGGGCCATCGCGTCCCAGAAGTACGGCAGCCGCAGGCGCCGCTCCATCTCCTCGACCGCGTGCAGGAAGCCCTCGTCGGTCACCCGGCCGGGGTCGCCGTAGCAGAGTGCCATGACACCGCGTACCCGCTGTTCGGCCGTCCAGTCCCTGGTGAGCTTCGCGAAGAAGGAGGGGACGCCGGGCAGCGCGAGCAGCGCGGTGGGCCAGGCGGTGCGCTGGGCCCGCAGCTCGGGCAGGGCCGGGGAGACCAGGGTCAGGGTGCGGACCAGGTCGGGCCGGACGGCGGCGACGCGGGTGGCGACGGCGCCGCCCAGCGAGTTGCCGATCAGGTGGACCGGACCGCGCGCCCCGGAGTCGAGGAGGCGGATGACGGCGCGGGCGTGCCCGGTGACCGAGTAGTCGCCGTCGCCGGGCGGCGGGGAGACGCCGAAGCCGGGCAGGTCGACGGCCTCGCCGTCCACGACGTCCGCGAGCAGCGGCATCAGGGCGGACCAGTTCTGCGAGGAGCCGCCGAGGCCGTGGACGTACAGGGCGGGCGGCAGGCCGGGCCGGTCGCCGGGCCGGGAGCGCACGGTGAGGCGGAGGCCGGGCAGCGTGACGGAGCGGAGCTCCTCGCCTTCGGCGACCCGTACGGCACGGGACCGGGGCGCGGACGGTGCGGCGGCGGTCCGGGTTTCGGGCGGCTCGGTCGAGGACATGGGCGCAATATTACGAGACGATCACGCGCGCCCGTGTGTGGGTGCGGTCACAAGTGCGTACGAAGTGCGTGTGCGCCGGGGCACGTGTGCTCCTACGCTCGAAGGGAAGCCGTCGGAGAGGACCCCCTTCGCCCCGCGCGGAAAGGAACCGCATGACTGTCGATCCGACCGAGCCGGACACGTTCACCGAGGAAGAAGAGGTCGTCGTGCTGCACGAGGAGACGCCGGAGGCGGACGCCGCCGAACAGCACACGGAGCTGCGCCCCGAGGAGGACGAGCCGCTGACCCACGTCGAGCGCGAATCGGCGAACGAGGCGGACGCCGCCGAGCAGGCGCGGGTGGTCGCCCTGGACGAGGACGACTACCGCTGACGTCCGCGTCCGCCACCGGTCCCCCGTTCCGTTTCCCGCACCGCGTGTCGACCGGGGCGTCCGCTCCGTGAAATCCTGCGTCCGCACCGCGCACAGCCGGGTTACCCGAAAGTACGATGGCGGCGCGTCGCCACCGCGCGCATGGATCGACATTTGGGAGGCCGCGTGAGCGCCATCGAGCAGACAGAGGCAGCACGCCCCCGGGGCACGCGCCTGCCGCGACGTGCCCGGCGGAACCAGCTCCTCGGCGCGGCCCAGGAGGTCTTCGTCGCCCAGGGGTACCACTCCGCCGCGATGGACGACATCGCCGAGCGGGCGGGGGTCAGCAAGCCGGTGCTCTACCAGCACTTCCCGGGGAAGCTGGAGCTCTACCTCGCCCTGCTCGACCAGCACTGCGAGTCCCTCCTCCTCGCGGTGCGCACGGCCCTGGCGTCGACCACGGACAACAAGCTCCGGGTGGCGGCGACGATGGACGCGTACTTCGCCTACGTCGAGGACGAGGGCGGCGCGTTCCGCCTGGTCTTCGAGTCCGACCTGACGAACGAGCCGGCCGTGCGCGAGCGCGTGGACCGGGTCAGCCTCCAGTGCGCCGAGGCGATCTCCGAGGTGATCGCCGAGGACACCGGCCTGTCCGAGGACGAGTCGATGCTGCTCGCCGTGGGACTCGGCGGCGTCTCCCAGGTCGTCGCCCGCTACTGGCTGTCGAGCGAGTCCCCCATCCCGCGCGACAAGGCGGTGGAGCTGCTGACCTCGCTGGCCTGGCGCGGCATCGCGGGCTTCCCGCTGCACCCGGCCGACGGGCAGCTCAGCGCCGAGGGGCACTGATCCCGGAGGGGCCCGTGCCCCCGGTTGTTCGCTCCTGGCGTGCGGCCGTCGAGCCGTACGCGTCCCCTCGCCGGGCTAATGTGTGCAGCGTACGGCGCGGGTAGATCGCGCAACGCTGACCGTTCGGAGGGACATAGCCGTGGAGGTCAAGATCGGCGTGCAGCACGCGCCCCGGGAGATCGTTCTGGAGAGCGGGCAGTCCGCCGAGGAGGTCGAGCGCGCGGTTGCCGACGCGCTGGCCGGCAAGGCGCAGCTGCTCAGCCTCGCGGACGAGAAGGGCCGCAAGGTCCTCATCCCGGCCGACAGGATCGCGTACGTGGAGCTCGGTGAGCCCACCGTCCGCCGCGTGGGTTTCGGCGCGCTCTGAAACCCCGGACACACGGCAGGGGCCCGGCCGGACCGTCTCGGTCCGCCGGGCCCCTGCCGCATGTCCGTACGCGCACGTCGGGGGGTACGGAAGGATTGTGCGCCGGGGGCCACGGGTAGGAAGGACCTCGACCGCACCGTCCGCCCCGCACCCCTCGCGAGGTGATCCCCCCGTGTATCTGGAAGCCCTCGGTTCCGCCCTGCTCGGTCTCGTTCTGGCCTGGGCCGCCCTGCACCGGCTGCCCGGCCGTCTTCCCGGCCGGGGGCCCGTCCTCGTCACCGGCGGCCTGGGCGGGGTGTTCGGCGCGTTCGTCACCCACGGGGCGCTCGGCCCCGGCCACTCCCTCGCCACCCTGGTGGGCGCCGCCGCGGTGGCGGCGGTCGTCCTCTCGCTCCTGATCCGCCCGGCCTCGCGGCGCCTGCGCCGATCAGCCGCGGTGTGAACGGCGCCGCCCCGCCCTCCGTACGGAGCCGTCCGGCCGTGCGGCGCGGGGCGGACGGTTCCGTGCGGCGCGGGGCGGGTGGCTCCGTACGGGAGACGGGGCGGGTGGTTCCGTACGGCGCGTGATCAGGCGGCGAGGCCCAGCGCGGCCATCCGCTTGGTGTGCGCCTCGGTGATCCGGGAGAACATGCGCCCGACCTCCGCGAGGTCGAAGCCGTCCGCGACGCCGCCGACCAGCATGGTCGAGAGGGCGTCCCGCTCGGCGACCACGCGCTGGGCCTGGGAGAGCGCCTCGCCCATCAGGCGGCGCGCCCAGAGCGCGAGCCGGCCGCCGACGCGCGGGTCGGCGTCGATCGCGGCGCGGACCTTCTCCACGGCGAAGTTCCCGTGGCCGGTGTCGTCGAGCACGGAGAGGACCAGGCCCCGGGTGTCGGAGTCGAGCCGGGCCGCGACCTCGCGGTAGAAGTCGCTGGCGATCGAGTCGCCCACGTACGCCTTGACCAGGCCCTCCAGCCAGTCCGACGGCGCGGTCTGGCGGTGGAAGTCGTCGAGCGCCTTCGCGAAGGGCTCCATGGCCTCCGTCGGCTCCGCGTCGACGGCCGCGAGCCGGTTCCGCAACTGCTCGAAGTGGTGGAACTCGGCCGAGGCCATCTTCGCCAGCTCCGCCTTGTCCGCGAGGGTGGGCGCCAGCTTGGCGTCCTCGGCGAGCCGCTCGAAGGCCGCCAGCTCTCCGTAGGCCAGGGCGCCGAGGAGGTCGACGACGGCGGCGCGGTACTGCGGCTCGGCGGATGCCGTCGCCCAGTCCTTGGCGGCGATCCCGGTGGGTGTGGCGTTGTCAGGCGTCTCCATGCAGCGCACAATAGCCCGCCCGCGTACCCGTGGAAGGTCCTGGTCAGTCAGTGTGACCGCGCCCTCATCCCGTTTCCACCCGACACACATGCGCGATTCCGGGGTACAGTGATAAGGCGCCTGCCGAGTATGCGGACATGCTTTCGCACGTTCGGACGTACCCGGTGGGCCGACGCATGAATGAGGATGCCCGGTCGGTGGCCCGATCGGCTCCGGCCCGACAGCCCTTCCGGCGGACCCCGCGGAAGGGTCACCCTCAGCGGTACGACGCTCGAGCGACGGCAGTGGTCCCGTGCCACCCGGCGGCGGTCTTTCCGACCGGGCCGGCAGTGTACCGGCACGGTACGACCCCCTTCGTTCGCCTCGCACCGCGTCTCACAGAAGAGGCAGCACCCTGACTACGACTTTCCGAGAGCTCGGAATCCTTCCCGAGACGGCCGAGGCCCTTGAGGCCGTCGGCATCGTGAACCCCTTCCCCATCCAGGAGATGACCCTCCCGGTCGCCCTCACCGGCACCGACGTCATCGGCCAGGCCAAGACCGGCACGGGCAAGACCCTCGGCTTCGGCCTGCCGATCCTGCAGCGCGTGACGGTCCCCCTGGACGTCGAGGCCGGCCGGGCGAAGCCCGAGCAGCTCACCGACGCCCCGCAGGCGCTCGTCGTCGTCCCCACCCGCGAGCTGTGCCAGCAGGTCACCAACGACCTGCTGACCGCCGGCAAGGTGCGCAACGTCCGCGTGCTCGCCATCTACGGCGGCCGGGCGTACGAGCCGCAGGTCGAGGCGCTGCAGAAGGGCGTCGACGTCGTCGTCGGCACCCCCGGCCGCCTGCTCGACCTGGCCGGCCAGCGCAAGCTCGACCTCTCCCACGTCAGGGTCCTCGTCCTGGACGAGGCCGACGAGATGCTCGACCTGGGCTTCCTGCCCGACGTCGAGAAGATCATGAACATGCTTCCGGCGAAGCGCCAGACGATGCTCTTCTCGGCCACCATGCCGGGCGCGGTCATCGGCCTGGCCCGTCGCTACATGTCGCAGCCGACGCACATCCGCGCCACCTCGCCCGACGGCGAGGGCGTGACCGTCGCCAACATCAAGCAGCACGTCTACCGCGCCCACAACATGGACAAGCCGGAGCTGGTCTCCCGCATCCTCCAGGCCAACGGCCGCGGGCTCGCGATGATCTTCTGCCGTACGAAGCGCACGGCGGCCGACATCGCCGAGCAGCTGGAGCGCCGCGGCTTCGCCTCCGGCGCCGTCCACGGCGACCTCGGCCAGGGCGCCCGCGAGCAGGCGCTGCGCGCCTTCCGCAACGGCAAGGTCGACGTGCTCGTCTGCACCGACGTCGCCGCGCGCGGCATCGACGTCGAGGGCGTCACCCATGTCATCAACTACCAGACGCCGGAGGACGAGAAGACGTTCCTCCACCGCGTGGGCCGCACCGGCCGCGCGGGGGCGAAGGGCACGGCGGTGACGCTGGTCGACTGGGACGACATCCCGCGCTGGCAGCTCATCAACAAGGCGCTCGGCCTGGACTTCCACGACCCGGTCGAGACGTACTCCAGCTCCCCGCACCTCTTCGAGGAGCTGGACATCCCGGCCGGCACCAAGGGCGTCCTGCCCCGCGCCGAGCGGACCCGCGCGGGTCTGGGCGCGGAGGAGCTGGAGGACCTGGGCGAGCCCGGCGGCCGTCGCGGGCGCGGCCCGAAGACGGCGGAGAAGGCCGAGGAGGGCCCGGAGCGCACCCGGACCCCGCGCCAGCGCCGGCGCACCCGTGGCGGCGAGTCCGGTGACGCCCCGGCGGCACCGGCCACCCGTACCCCGGCCGCCGAGGCGCCGTCCGCCCCGGCCGTCGAGACGTCCGCCGACGAGGCCCCCGCCGAGTCCGGTCCGCGCACTCCGCGCCGCCGCCGTCGCACCCGCGTCGGCGTCCAGGGCTCCGCACCGGTCGCGCAGACCGTCCCCGCCTCCGCCGACCGGACGGCCCAGGCGGCCCCGGCGACGCGGACCGCTCCGGTCGCCGTCGCCGAGGCCCCGGCGGTCGTCGAGGAGCGCGGGACCGAGCAGCCGGCGAGGACCGAGGAGCGGCGGAGCGAGGAGCCGAAGGCCCCCCGCCGCCGTGCCCGCGCCGCCCGCCCGGAGCCCGCTCCGGCCGTTCGGACCCCCGCGGCTCCGGCGGCTCCCGCCGACCGGACGCCGTCCCTCGCGGCGCGCCGCCGTCGCGCCCGTGTGGCGCGTCAGGTCGAGGACGCCGTCTCCTTCCAGACGCCCGAGACCGCCGCGGCGGCCCTCCGGGCGAACCCCGTGGCCGGGACCCCGGCCGTCGTGACGGAGCCGAAGGCCGGGGAGCCGGGCAGGAGCGAGGAGCCGAAGAGGACCTCGCGCCGCCGCACCGCCGGGAAGCCCGCCGCCGAGCCGGTCGTGGAGACCGTCGCGGCCGTCGCGCCCCCCGCTCCGGTGGCCGAGCCCGTCGTGGCCGTCACCGAGGACCCGGCCGGGACCTCCGCCGAGGTGCCGGCTCCGCGCCGCCGCCGCGCGGCCCGCAGGCCCGCCGGTTCGCCGGTGACCGCCGGGTCCCCGGCCGCCGAGGCCGTCGCCGAGCCGGTCGCCGCTCCGGCCGTGGAGGAGGCCCCCGCGCCCGCTCCGCGCCGTCGGCGCGCGGCCACGAGGGCCGCCGGTTCCCCGGCGTCCGCCGGGGCCGCGGCCGTCATCGTGGTCCCCGCCGTGACCCCGCCGGCCGCCGTCGAGGAGGCCCCCGAGGCCGCCCCGCGCCGCCGCGCCGTCCGGAAGGCCGCCGGTTCGCCGGTGGCCGGGGCCCCGGCCACCGGGACCGCCGACGCACCGGTGACCGCCGAGGCCACCGGGACGGCCCAGGCCGTCGAGGAAGCCCCCAAGGCTCCCCGCCGTCGCACGACGAAGAAGGCCGTGGCCGAACCCGTCGAGACGGCCGAGGCCGCCGGAACGGCCGAGGTCGCCGAGGAAGCTCCGAAGGCTCCCCGCCGCCGTACGACGAAGAAGGCCGTGGCCGAACCCGTCGCGGAAGCCGCCGGAACGGCCGAGGTCGCCGAGGAAGCCCCCAAGGCCCCGCGTCGTCGCACGACGAAGAAGGCCGTGGCCGAACCCGTCGAGACGGCCGAGGCCGCCGAGGAGGCCCCGAAGGCTCCTCGCCGCCGCACGACCAGGAAGACGGTCGCCGCCGAGGCTCCGGACGCCTCCGAGCCGAAGGCGCCGACCCGTCGTCGCACGACGAAGAAGGCGGCCGCCGAGCCGGTCGCCGAAGAGGCGCCGAAGGCGGCTCCGCGCCGCCGCACCACCAAGAAGACGGCGGCCCCGGCCGAGAGCTGAGCCCGTCCCGTCCCGCCACCGCGGCCCGGCCCCCCCCCGGGGGCCGGGCCGCGGTGGCGTCCGGGGTCCCGCCGACCGGGCGGCGCGCGGCGGCACGGCCGGGAACGCCCCGGTCGCGAGGCGCCTCCCGCCGGGCCGGACCGTCCCGCGCCCCGGCGGTTACAGTCCCTGTATGAGCAAGCCCCGGTCGCTGGTGTTGCCTCCCCGTACCCGTGTCCGCCGTCTGGAGACCGCGCGCGGGCCGTTCGCCGTGCTCGACGCGGAGCCGGCCGGCGAGCGGCGCGGGACGGTGCTGCTGCTGCCCGGGTACACGGGCAGCAAGGAGGACTTCCTGGCCCTCCTGGAGCCGCTGGGCGAGGCCGGGTACCGGGCCGTGGCCGTGGACGGCCGGGGGCAGAACGACACCCCGGGCCCCCGGGGCCGGGCCGCCTACCGCCGCAGGGCGCTCGCGCTCGACGCGGTGGCGCAGGCCGCCGCCCTGGGCGACGGGCCCGTCCATCTGCTCGGCCACTCGTTCGGCGGCCTGGTGGCCCGTGCGACGGTGGCGCTCGCGCCGGACGCCTTCCGCTCCCTCACCCTGCTCTCCTCGGGCGTCGGCCGGGTGTCCCGGCCGCAGCGGGTCCGGGTGCGGGCGCTGCGGACCGCGCTCGCGCTGCTGCCGAAGGACCGGGTCTGGCGGGCGATGTGCCGGCTGGACGGCCGGGGCGAGGAACCGGACACCGTCGACGTGCCGGAGGTCGCGGACTTCCTGCGGCGGCGGTGGGCGCGGACCCGGATCGCCCAGCTCAGGGGCGCCGGACGGCTGCTGCTCGACCGCCGGGACGGCACGGAGGAGCTGGTCGCGCTGCCGGCGCCGCTGCACTTCGCGTACGGGACGGACGAGATGGTCTGGTCGACGGCGGACCTCGCGGCGGCGGCGGCCCGTACCGGCGCGCACCACACGGTGATCGCGGGCGCGGGCCACTCCCCCAACGTGTCGCACCCCCGCGAGCTGGCGGACCGCCTCGTCGGCTTCTGGGAGCGGACGGCCGCGCCCGCCGGGGTCAGTACTGCGCCTTGAGGTGCTGCCAGAAGCCGTCCCGCAGGGCGCGCCGGAGCGGGGGGTGGCCCCGCAGGGAGCGGCTGAGCAGCCGCTCCGCCTCGACCAGGAGGTCCTGGTCGATCGTGCCGGGCAGGTAGGGCGCGCCGGGGAGGAGTTCGGCGAGCCGGTCGCGGCCCCGCTCCGCGATCCAGGTCGCCGCGATCCGGGCGCCGACGAAGCGCACCTCCTCGCGGGAGGGCGGCGGCTCGCCCTCGTTCTCGTACGTGGTGACGGGGCGGCGGGTGACGTAAGGGCGGCAGAAGTCCAGGTCGAAGGTGCGCTGGCTGTCGACCTCCCAGAGCAGCGCCTCGGCCTGGTTGCGGCCCTCGGCGGCCTCGATGCCCCAGAGGTGGACGCGGGCGCCGTAGCCCTGGGCGGCCTCGACGGCGGAGACCAGGTCCTCGTCGCCGCCGACGAGGGCGGCGTCGCTGATGGCGCGGTGGCGGGCGAGGGACTCCAGGTCCGTGCGGATGAGGGAGTCGACGCCCTTCTGCTGGTTGTTGGCGTTGAGGTTGCCGAGGCGGACCTTGACGTCGGGGAGTTCGGCGATGGCCTGCTGGTCGGGGGTGTGGATGCGGCGCCGGGCGCCGTCGTACCAGTAGACGCGCAGCAGCCTGCTGTCCGCGAAGATCGTGCGGGCCTTGTCGATGAACGCGTCGATGAGTCCTTCCGCGTCGAGGTCGAAGGAGCGCCGGTCCTCGGTGCCCGTCACCAGCAACCCGGCCGCAGCATGGACGTAACCCGCGTCGACGAAGATGGCGTGGGTGGAGGGGGTCTTGGCGACCTCGGCCAGCATCCGTCGGAGGAGCTCGTTGGTGCGCTCCAGACGTGCGTCGAGTGCGCGCAGGCGGGCGTCGGTCTCGGTCACCTGGGTGGTGTCTGCGTCGTTCATACGCGGCTCATTGTCCGCTGCGGACGGAGCGGTCGCCACACCCTCTACCCACCGGTAGTTAGACATCCGAAATTTTTCCTTAGCGTAAGGAATGTTTGCAGGGTGCACGTCGTTGTACAGATCAGTAACGCAGTTCTCCACCAGGAGGATCAACTCAGACGAAGGGAGAAGCCCGTGCGCTTCGAAATCCTGCGACTCGACGACGTCGACGGCACGCCCGTCGACCGGACGGTCGTGGACGCCGCCTCCGTCAACCGGATCGTGCAGCAGGCCGCCTCTGTCGGCCAGCGCATCTGGATCCGCCCCGCCGAGACCTCGGCCTCGTAACAGGCCCGGTCCACCCCACGCACCGCGCCCCCGCACGAACTCCGCGACGACGGAATCCGTACGGGGGCGCAGTGGTGTCCGGGCCCGGGGCTCCCGGTGCGCGACCGGGCCCCTCCGGGGTCAGGAGCCCCGGATCACCTGGGTGACGCCGTTGATGATCTGCTGGACGGCGATGGCGGAGAGCATCATGCCCGCGAGCCGGGTCACCAGGACCACGCCGCCGTCCTTGATGATCCGGATGATCACCAGCGAGTACCGCATGGTCAGCCAGAGGACGACGTGCATGGCGGCGATGGCGGTCCAGACGGAGAGCTGCGCGGCCGCGCCGTCGGCGTGCTGCACGGCGAGGATGACCGAGACGATCGCGCCGGGCCCGGCGAGCAGGGGCATGCCGAGCGGCACGAGGGCGACGTTGACGTCCTTGGTCTGCTGGGGCTCGTCGGTCTTCCCGGTGAGCAGGTCGAGCGCGATGAGCAGCAGGAGCAGCCCGCCCGCGATCATCAGCGCGGGGACGGAGACGTGCAGGTACGCCAGGATCTGCTGGCCCATGACGCCGAAGACGGCGATGACGCCGAAGGCGACGGCGACGGCCTGCCAGGCCATCCGGCGCTGCACCTTGGCCGGGCGGCCGGAGGTGAGGGCGAGGAAGATCGGGGTGATCCCGGGAGGGTCCATGATCACGAAGAGGGTGAGGAACAGCGAGCCGAAGACGGCGACGTCGAACACGGTGGGGTGCCTTGCGGGAGAGGTGGAACGGTGGGGTGTGGCCCCGGGGACGGAATGCTGGATTCCGGCTCCGGGGCAGGGGCGGTGCCGTCCCCGTGCGGCGCGTGACCGCGCGGGGGACGGACCGGGAGAAGGGGCGGGAGCCTCCGTACGGGCCGGGGCGGCGGTCCACCGGCACGGCCGGGCACGGAACGGGGCGGCGGACCGCCCTCCCCCGGGACCGGCTCACGGGGGAGACGGTCCCGCGGGACCCGGACCGGCCGGAACCGCCGGCCCGGAGCGCGCCGGGGAAGCGCCGCCGTCCGCCCGAGGGCGGACGGGGCCTTGCGGAGTGCGCCCTAGGAGGCGGCCGGTCCCCCGGCGCCGGGGACCGGGAAGGCCCCCGCCGCCCGGCGGGTGATCTCGCCGTAGATCTCGGGGTCGGTGGTGTACTCGCCGAGGCGGCAGGTCTTGCGGCTGCCGTGGTAGTCGCTGGAGCCGGTGGTCAGCAGGCCCAGCTCCTTCGCGAGCCCGCGCAGCCGCGCCCGCGTCGCCTCGTCGTGGTCCATGTGGTCGACCTCGACGCCGTCGAGCCCGGCCTCGGCGAGCCGGGCTATCGAGGCTTCCGGCAGCACCCGGCCGCGCTTGGCGGCGAGCGGGTGGGCGAAGACGGTGACGCCTCCGGCCGCCTTGACGAGACGGATCGCCTCGACCGGGTCCAGCTCGTGCTTGCCGACGTGCGCCCGGCCGCCGTCGGCGAGCCAGTCGGGCGTGAAGGCGGCGGACACGTCCGGTACGACCCCGAGCTCGACCAGGGCCTCGGCGACGTGCGGGCGGCCCACGGAGCCGTCGCCGGCGATCCGGGCCACCTGCTCCCAGGTGACGGGGACGCCCAGCTCCCGGAGCTTGTCCACCATGGCTCGGGCGCGCGGCACCCGGTCGTCCCGGACGAGTTCGCGCTCGGCGAGGAGCGCCGGCTCCTCGGGGTCGAAGAGGTACGCGAGCAGGTGCAGGCCGGTCCCGTCCATCCGGCAGGACAGCTCGGCCCCGGTGACGAGGGTCAGTCCGGCGGGCAGCGCGGCGACGGCCTCGGCGTGGCCGCGGGTGGTGTCGTGGTCCGTGAGGGCGACGACGTCGAGCCCGGCCGCGGCCGCGTTCCTGACCAGTTCGGCCGGGGTGTCCGTGCCGTCGGAGGCCGTGGAGTGGGTGTGCAGGTCGATGCGCACGACGCGGTGCTCCGGGGCTCGGGACGGACGGGGGACGCTTCAGCATAACGGGCGAATCGAACACACCCGTACGGAGGCGCCCGGACGGAACCGCCCCGCGACGGCGTCCGTACGGGCCCCGGACGCCGTCCGGGAAGGGAGCGGAGCCCTACCCCAGGAGCCTCGGCGTGAGCGCCCCGCACGGCAGCAGTTCGACCTCCGCGCCCGCGTCCCGCAGGTCGGTGAGGACCAGTTCGTCGTACATGAGGAGGCCCGACTGCTCCGGCCAGACGATCGCCCACAGCCACAGGCCGCGCGCCTCGCCCGCGAAGACCGCGCGGTCGTGCGGGGCGCCGCCGACGTGCCAGAGCGGGGTGGGGCGCCCGGCGGCGAGCACCTTCGTCTGGGGCGGCTTGTCGATGGCCAGTCCGGAGCCGGGGTCGGGGCCCTCGATGCCGGCGTACCGGGCGCCGAGGCCGACGCCCAGCTCCTCGGCGACCAGGAGCAGTTCCCCGATGCCGCCGAGCGGGCCCGGTCCCGTGCAGGCGACGGCGGTCGCGCGTCCGCCGCTGCGGTCGTCGCCGGCGTACGCGATCCCGGTGAAGAGCCAGCCGACGGGCAGGGGCCACGGCATCCACACCGGCACCCGGGAGCGGTGCGCCACGACGCCGAGGGCCTCGACGCTGGGCGGGACGACGGGCTGGAGCGGGTGCACCGAGCCGTGCGCGTCGCACTGCCAGGAGTCTGCGAAGAGGCCGGGCGCCCTGACCCTGCCACCGCACTTAGGACAACTGGGTTCGCCCCTCATAGGGCTCAACGGTCCTACCGCTTCCGCCCCGAGTCAAGGACGGCCCCGAACGATCACCCGTCCGGCACGGGCCGTCCACCCGCGCGCCCCTTCCGGCCGCCCCGGAGCCTTCCCGGGGAGCGGCCGGGGCCGGGCCGGAGGGTCCCGCCGGCCGTGCGGTCCGGGGCGCCGGGCCGCGGGTCAGTCCAGCTCCACGGACCTGCGCAGCGGATCGCGCAGGTCCGTCCCCCGCGCCAGCCAGCGCTCCTCCAGGGCCCGCGCCCCGTGCACCCGCTTCCACGCCGCCTCGTTCGAGGTCATCGGCAGCAGCGGCAGGAACCGCACCGGGTCCCTCGGGGCGTCCAGCTCCAGGTCCTCCACCAGGCCGCCCGGCTCCGCCACGAGGACCGAGCCGAAGGGGGCGCCCGGCCAGAGCGGGCCGCCCACGTCGAGCGAGGCGCCGGGGGCCACGACCAGGCCCTCGACCTGCGGGGTGGCGGCGAGCACGGCGAGCGGGCGCAGCACCTTGTCGGTGTCGGCGAGGCCGCCCCGGACGGTGAGGACGAGTTCCGCGCGCGGGCCCTTCACCGGATCGGCGAGCGCGGAGGTCGGGTCGGCCATCGGCTGCGCGGACATCCCGAGGGTCGCGTACCGCACGAGATCGCCGTCGATGAAACGGAGCACCTCGATCCGGTCCGTGCCGAGGAACGTCACCGCGGCGCGCGCGTCCGGTTCCCCGAGGGCGGTCCGCAACCGGGCCTCGACCAGAGCAAGAACTTCTCCCATGAGTTGAGCATAAAGCGCGTATGGAACGGGCAAAACAAGGGATTGACCCTCTGTCGGCTGATAGTCTTGGCCGCTGGTCGGGCGTGCAGGATGGCCCGATCTCTCGTCACACGTCATCCCTCACGAGGGACCGGCCGGAGGAGGTGGGGCTGCGATGGACCGAAGTCGGTCGGGCAGTACCAACGGCTCTTCCGCCCCGCACCCGAGCCAGGTGCGTTCTTTCCTCCGGTGATTCCGGGTCTGCGTTCCCGTCGGTCCCGTCGGTTTTTTCGGTCCTTCCGGTTCTCCCGATCCGCACGGACCGCGTGACCCTCCTTCTCCGGCATCTCGCACGACGGAAGAGCATTTCGCCTTTGCCTGTCTGTAGCGAACGCCGTCACCGCGATCCCCCGGTGCCGCCCGCTTTGTGGACGACACAGCTCCACGTCCCCATTCCGGGCTGCGCCACGGTCGCCGACGGCCTCTCCGTGAAGGAGCATGCCCATGTCGATGATTCGTGACCTGCGCGCCGCCGTCCGCCCGAGCCTGCGGCACCCCCTGCGCAAGACCCCCACCACGTACACCGCGTACGACCCCACCCGCGACCACTCGGCCTCCACCGCCGTCGTGGACTGCGCCGTCTACCGCGACGGGCACCGGGTCGAGGACGGCGAGTGCCTCACGCCGCGCGGCGCGATGCATCAGGTGCGGGAGAGCGGCGGCTTCGCCTGGATCGGTCTGCACGAGCCGACCGAGGCCGAATTCGCGGGCATCGCGGCCGAGTTCGGGCTGCACCCGCTCGCCGTCGAGGACGCCGTCCACGCCCATCAGCGGCCCAAGCTGGAGCGGTACGACGACACCCTCTTCACCGTCTTCAAGACGATCCACTACGTCGAGCACACCGAACTCACCGCGACCAGCGAGGTGGTCGAGACCGGTGAGGTGATGTGCTTCACCGGCCCCGACTTCGTCATCACCGTCCGGCACGGCGGCCAGGGCTCCCTGCGCAACCTCCGCCACCGCCTCCAGAACGAGCCGGAGCTCCTCGCCAAGGGCCCCTCGGCCGTGCTGCACGCCATCGCGGACCACGTCGTGGACGGCTACATCGCGGTCGCGGACTCCGTCGAGCTGGACATCGACCAGCTGGAGATCGACGTCTTCTCGCCGGCCGTGAAGGGCTCCACGCGCGGCACCGACACCGGCCGGATCTACCAGCTCAAGCGCGAGGTCCTGGAGTTCAAGCGGGCCGTCACGCCGCTGGCGCGGCCGCTGCAGCTCCTCAGCGAGCGGCCGATGCGGCTCGTGGACCCGGACATCCAGAAGTACTTCCGGGACGTCGCGGACCACCTCGCCCGCGTCCAGGAGCAGGTCGTCGGCTTCGACGAACTCCTCAACTCGATCCTCCAGGCCAACCTGGCGCAGGCGACCGTCGCGCAGAACGAGGACATGCGCAAGATCACCTCGTGGGCGGCGATCGTCGCCGTCCCCACGGCGGTCTGCGGGGTGTACGGGATGAACTTCGACCACATGCCGGAGCTGCACTGGAGGTACGGCTACCCGATGGTGCTCACCGGCATCGTCGTGGTCTGTCTCACCATCCACCGCACGCTCAAGCGCAACGGCTGGCTGTAGTCCCGGACCGGCTCGATAGGCTGCCGCCATGACCGATCAGTCGCTCGGGCCCGCCCTCGTCGAGGAGGCCACCAAGAAGTCCGGCCTGGTGTGGGTGCGCGGCACCGGGCCCGCCCGCGCGCTGTGGCACGTCTGGCACGACGGCGCCGCGTTCGTGGTCGGCGACGGTCCCGGCGAGCAACCGCTGCCGGGCCTGGTGGACGGCGGGACGGCCGGGGTGACCGTCCGCAGCAAGGACAAGGGCGGCCGGATCGTCGCCTGGACGGCCGCCGTGCGCGAACTCGCCCCCGGCACGGAGGAGTGGGACGCGGCCGTCGCGGAGCTGAAGGGCAAGCGGCTCAACGCGCCCGACGGCGAGGCGATGCCGGGCCGCTGGGCGCGCGAGTGCCGGGTGCTGCGGCTCGACCCGCGCGAGGTCGCCGCGGAGCTTCCGGACGGCTCCCTGGCCGCCGTGCCGCTGCCGACGCCGGCCACGACCCGCCGCCCCGTGCCGGCCGCGCTGCCGCGCCTGCTCCTGAAGCGCCGCCGGCGGGGCTGAGCGTCCGGCCCGCCTCAGGTCCGGGGGAGCTGCTTCCCGTAGTCCACGGTCTCCTCCTTGGAGGGCTCGGAGAGCGGGAACTCCTTGTCCCACTCGGAGAGCGTCACCATGCCCCCGCCCCCGCCCCGCGCGAAGCGCAAGGGGTACGGGGAGCCCTGCAGGGCCACGTCGAGGACGCCGCCCCCGCCGTCCGCGCCGCCCTTCACCTCGACCGCGCGGACCCCGCCGATCTGGGCCCGGCCGCCCTTGACCTTCTCGCCGTGCAGGCCGATCAGGCCGTCCAGGAGCGAGCCCATGTCGGTGAAGCCGCGCAGCTGCTTGTACGAGGGGTCGTCCCGCGGCACCTTCACGTACATGCCGCCGAGCTTGTCGGCGGCCTCGGCGTCCCGCTCCGTCGGCTCGCCGCCCTTGCCGTCGTGGGCCCAGAAGCCCGCGTCGGCCTTCAGGTAGAGCGCGTCGCCGACCCGCAGCAGCTCGAAGGTGCTGTTCTTCGTCGTCACCGAACCGGAGGCGCCGTCCTGCTTGAGGCGCATGTTCAGCGTGAAGGTGCCGCCCTTGCTGACCAGGGTCCCGGCCAGGCGGACCGACTTCGCGGTGTCCGCCGCCGCCCGCGCCTCGCGCTCGATCTCGGGCGCGGGGAGCATGCCGACCCCGTTGGTCCCCTCGTCCGGGTCGGGGTCGGCGGCACAGGCTCCGAGTCCCGCCACCAGTCCGGCGCAGAGCACCAGGGGCGCGAGGACCCGGCGGATACGCGACGACGGGGTACGGACGGTCATCTGCGCGGCCTCTCGTGTCGTGCGGGCTACGGGCCGGGGCCCGTACGGGGTGCCGGGACCGGGCCCCTGCGGGCGGAAGGGCGGGTCCGGCGCGCGACCGGTACCGGGGGTTTCGGTTCCGGTACCGGGGTAACAGCAGACCGCAGCGTACCCGGGCCGGACGGGGGACCTCACGGGCAGCCGTACGGGGGCGCTGCCGGAGCGGGCCGGAACGGCACGGGCTAGCCTGAACCGGTGGGCCCCGCGATCACCGGCGGGGCGCTCTGAGGACTCGAATCGTGCGGCACCGAGGAGGCGCGTGGCATGGCGGCAGGCGCCCCCCGGATCTTCGTCTCCCACCTCGCGGGGGTCCCCGTCTTCGACCCCGTCGGCGACCAGGTCGGCCGGGTCAGCGACCTGGTGGCCATGCTCCGGGTCGGTCCCCGCCCGCCGCGTCTGCTCGGGATGGTCGTGGAGGTGCTGAGCCGCCGCCGGGTCTTCGTCCCGATGACCCGGATCACCGGCGTCGCGTCCGGCCAGGTCATCACCACCGGCGTGGTCAACATGCGCCGCTTCGAGCAGCGCCCCACCGAACGGCTCGTGCTCGGCGAGCTCCTCGACCGGCGGGTGCGGCTCGTGGGGGCCGACGGCCGGGAGGGCGAGGAGGTCACCGTCCTCGACATCGCCATCCAGCAGCTGCCCGCCCGCCGCGACTGGGAGATCGACAAGGTCTTCGTGCGGCGCGGCAAGGGCGGGGCGCTGCGGCGCAAGGGCGAGACGCTGACCGTGGAGTGGTCGGCCGTCAGCGGCTTCTCCCTGGAGGAGCACGGGCAGGGCGCCGAGAACCTGCTCGCCACCTTCGAGCGGCTGCGCCCCGCCGACCTGGCCAACGCCCTGCACCACCTCTCCCCCAAGCGGCGCGCCGAGGTGGCCGCGGCCCTCGACGACGACCGGCTCGCCGACGTCCTCGAAGAGCTGCCGGAGGACGACCAGATCGAGATCATCGGCAAGCTGAAGGAGGAGCGGGCGGCCGACGTCCTGGAGGCGATGGACCCGGACGACGCGGCCGACCTGCTCTCGGAGCTGCCCGAGGAGGACCAGGAGCGGCTGCTCACCCTGATGCGGCCGGACGACGCGGCCGACGTGCGCCGTCTCCTGGCGTACGAGGAGCGCACGGCGGGCGGCCTGATGACGACGGAGCCGATCGTGCTGCGGCCGGACGCGACCGTCGCGGACGCCCTGGCCCGGGTCCGCCAGCAGGACCTGTCGCCCGCGCTCGCCGCGCAGGTGTACGTGTGCCGGCCGCCGGACGAGACGCCGACCGGCAAGTACCTGGGCACGGTGCACTTCCAGCGGCTGCTGCGGGACCCGCCGTTCACGCTGGTCGGCGCGCTCGTGGACAGCGACCTGCCGCCGCTCGGACCGGACACCCCGCTGCCCGCCGTCACCAGCTACCTCGCCGCGTACAACATGGTCGCCGCGCCCGTCGTGGACGAGAGCGGCTCGCTGCTCGGCGCGGTGACCGTCGACGACGTACTGGACCACCTGCTGCCGGACGACTGGCGGGAGACCGAGTTCCACGTGGAGGAGGGGGCGGGACATGGCCGCTGAACGCACGCAGGAACGGGAGCGCGACCGGGCCGTGTCCCGCATCCGGCTCGACGTCCCGCTCGAACGGCGGGCCAGGCTGCTGCCGCAGTACGACCCCGAGGCGTTCGGGCGCATGTCGGAGCGGATCGCGCGGTTCCTGGGGACGGGCCGGTTCCTGGTCTGGATGACCCTGACGATCGTGGTCTGGGTGCTGTGGAACATCTTCGCGCCGGCGCCGCTGAAGTTCGACGAGTACCCGTTCATCTTCCTGACGCTCGCGCTGTCCCTCCAGGCTTCGTACGCGGCACCGCTGATCCTGCTCGCCCAGAACCGCCAGGACGACCGGGACCGCGTCAACCTCGAACAGGACCGCAAGCAGAACGAGCGGTCGATCGCGGACACCGAGTACCTGACGCGGGAGATCGCGGCGCTGCGCATGGGCCTCGGCGAGGTCGCGACGCGCGACTGGATCCGCTCGGAACTCCAGGACCTGGTGAAGGAGCTGGAGGAGCGCCGGGACCTGTTCCCGTCCGGCGACACCCGGAGAAGTGACGTACCCGACCGTTGACAGACCTTTCATGGGCCGGTGGTCGGCGCCGTACCATCATCGGTATGGCTACGGAAGACGCGGTGTTCGAAGCACTGGCGACGGTGAACGACCCCGAGATCAACAAACCGATCACCGAACTCGGCATGGTCAAGTCGGTGGAGATCGAACCGGACGGCAGGGTCGCCGTCACGGTCTACCTGACCGTCGCCGGCTGCCCCATGCGCGACACCATCACCCGGCGGGTGACGGAGGCCGTGACCCGGGTCGAGGGCGTCACCGCCGTCGACGTCACGCTCGACGTGATGGGCGACGAGCAGCGCAAGGAGCTGGCGGCGGCGCTGCGCGGCACGGGCGCCGAGCGCGAGGTGCCCTTCGCCAAGCCCGGCTCGCTGACCCGGGTGTACGCGGTGGCCTCCGGGAAGGGCGGCGTCGGCAAGTCCTCCGTGACCGTGAACCTGGCGGCCGCGATGGCCGCCGACGGGCTGAAGGTCGGTGTCGTGGACGCCGACATCTACGGCCACAGCGTGCCCCGGATGCTGGGCGCGGACGGCCGTCCGACCCAGGTCGAGAACATGATCATGCCGCCGTCCGCGAACGGCGTGAAGGTCATCTCCATCGGCATGTTCACCCCGGGCAACGCGCCCGTGGTGTGGCGCGGCCCGATGCTGCACCGCGCGCTCCAGCAGTTCCTCGCGGACGTGTACTGGGGCGACCTGGACGTCCTCCTGCTCGACCTGCCCCCGGGCACCGGCGACATCGCCATCTCGGTCGCGCAGCTCGTGCCGAACGCCGAGATCCTGGTCGTCACCACCCCGCAGCAGGCGGCGGCCGAGGTCGCGGAGCGGGCCGGTTCGATCGCCGTCCAGACGCACCAGAAGATCGTCGGCGTCGTGGAGAACATGGCGGGCCTGCCGTGTCCGCACTGCGACGAGATGGTGGACGTGTTCGGCACCGGCGGCGGGCAGAGGGTCGCGGACGGCCTGACGCGGACCACGGGCGCGACGGTGCCGGTCCTCGGCTCGATCCCGATCGACGTGCGGCTGCGCGAGGGCGGCGACGACGGCCGGCCGGTCGTCCTGTCCGCCCCGGAATCCCCCGCGGGCGCGGCGCTGCGCGCGATCGCCGGCAAGCTGGGCGGCCGGCAGCGGGGCCTGTCGGGCATGAGCCTGGGCATCACGCCGCGCAACAAGTTCTGATCCGGGAAGGGCGCTCCCCGTCGGGGGGGCGCCCTTTCGCGTGCCCGGGCGCGCCGGGACGGCTCAGGCGTACGCGTCCAGGTCCTTGATCCGCGCGAACCCCAGTCCGTACGCGCTCATCCCCCGCCCGTACGCCCCCAGGTGCACGCCCGCCGCCGAGCCGGCCAGGACCCAGCCGAACTCGGTCTCGCGGTAGTGGAACGACGTCGGCGCCCCGTCCACGGGCAGCGAGAGGGTCGTCCAGGCGGGCCCGTCGAGGTCGTCGGCGAGTTCGAAGGCCGTCTCGGTCTGCTGGTTCAGCCAGTTGTCCCGCGTCATGTGGTCGAGCGAGGGGGGCCAGGTGTGCACGAGCAGTCCGGAGCCGGCCAGCCAGGCGGCGGAGGAGACCGTGGTGGCGTCGAGGACGCCCGTCCCGTCACCCGTCCGCCGGACCGGGCTCGCCGCGACCGTCACGACGACGGCGAAACGCTCCTTCTCCGCCGTGCTCGCGTCCGTCTTCACCGACGGGGCCACGCCGTGCCCGGTCGAGCCGTGCTGCACGCTGCCGTCCGCCGCCGTGCCGACCTGCATGAGCCAGCGCGGCCCGGTGAACGCCTCGTCGAGGCCGTACCAGGCGAAGGGCGCCCGCAGGTAGCCCTCGTCGGCGCGCCGGGCCACGGACACGCGCTCCGCCCGTCTCGTGGTCTCCATCTCGACCGCCTCCTCGTTCCGTCAACAGAGGGAGGATAGCCACCGGGACCCGCCGGAGCGGTGACGGCCCGTCGTCAGGTCGCGTCGGAGTCGTACGAAGGGCGTCCGCCGGCGTCCGGCTCGTCCCGCTTCCTGAGGAGGTCGGGAGTGGCACCGGCAGAGCCGTTGACGGCTCCGTTGACGGCGGAGGGCTCGCGGCCGTGGACCGCGTCGGCGACCTCGTTCATCTCCTTCTTGAGGTCGAAGGTGCCCCGCAGCTCCTTGAGCTCCTTGAGGTCCTCGTTGGTCTCCAGCTGCTTGCGGAGGAACGTCTTGGGGTTGAGGTCCTCGAACTCGAAGTCCTTGAACTCGGGACCCAGCTCGCTGCGGATGTCCGCCTTCGCGCTGTCGGAGAAGTCGCGGACCTTCCGGATGAAGCGCGAGACGTCCTGGATCACCTTCGGGAGCTTGTCCGGCCCGAAGACGAGCACGGCGAGGACGACGAGCGTCACCAGCTCGAGTGCGCCTATGTCGCTGAACACCTGGTAGCTCCTTCACACCGGTCCGGGCCCGGTCCACGGTACCCGCCCGAACCACCGGGCGGGTACCTCGCGGTGTCCGTCACATGGCGCTCAGGTGCCCTGCGAGGAGCCGAGCGTCAACGTCTTCGTCAGCTCCCTGCCGTCGCGGGTCAGGGTGAGCTCCAGCCGGTCGCCGGGGCGGTGGGCGCGGATCTTCACGATCAGCTCCTCGCCGTTGTGCACCCGCTGGCCGTCGACCTTGGTGATGACGTCGCCGGGCCGGAGCCCCGCCCCGGCGGCCGGGCCGCCGGGCGTGACGGAGGCGGTCCCGTCCTTGCCCTTCTCCCCGACGCGGGCACCGTCGCCGTTGAACTGCATGTCGAGGCTGACCCCGATGACCGGGTGGACCGCCTTGCCGGTGTTGATCAGCTCCTCGGCGACGCGCTTGCCCTGGTTGATCGGTATGGCGAAGCCGAGGCCGATGGAGCCGGGCTGGCCCGCGCCCTCGCCGGCGCCGGAACCGCCGGCCGCGCGGATCGCGCTGTTGATGCCGATGACCCGGCCCCGGGAGTCGAGGAGGGGGCCGCCGGAGTTGCCGGGGTTGATGGGGGCGTCGGTCTGGAGGGCGTCGACGTAGCTGACGTCGCTGCCGTCGCCCTTCTCGCCGCCGGCGGTGATCGGGCGCTCCTTGGCGCTGATGATGCCGGAGGTGACGGTGTTGGAGAGGTCGAAGGGGGCGCCGATGGCGACGACCGGGTCCCCGACGCGGACGTTGTCGGAGTTGCCCAGCGGCAGCGGCCTGAGGCCGGAGACGCCGGTGACCTGGACGACGGCCAGGTCGTAGCCGGTGTCCTTGCCGATGAGCTTGGCGCGGGCGGTCTCGCCCCCGGCGAAGGTCACCGAGATGTCCTCGGAGGACCGGGCCCCGTCGACGACGTGGTTGTTGGTGAGGATGCGGCCCTTGGTGTCCAGGACGAAGCCGGTGCCGGTGCCGGACGAACCGCCGCCCTTGACGTGCAGGGTGACCACGCCGGGCAGGGCGCCGGCGGCGATCCCGGCCACGCTCTCCGGGGCGCGCCCGGTGTCCCCGGCCCCGGCCTGGGGCAGCTCGACGGTGGTGAGCCCGCCGTTGCGCTCGACGTACGCGCCGATGCCGCCGCCGATGACGCCTGTGACGAGGGCGAAGAGGAGCGCTCCGACGACGGCGAGGCCCTTGCGGGACTTCTTCCCGGCGGGTGCGGGCGGCAGCCCGGAGCCGCCGACGCCCCAGGGGTCGTACTGCACCCAGGGCGCGGGTCCCTGGGGATGCGGCTGCGGATGGGGCTGGGCGTGCGGGTGGGGGTGGGGCTGCGGGTGCGGCGGGGTCTGCGGGTGCGGTTGCTGCGGCGGCACGGGGGCCGGGGGCCGCTGCACGGGCGGGGCGGGCGCCCACGGGCCGGGCTCGCCGTAGGGGGGTGTCCGGTACTCGTCGGGTGCGTGCAGGGGTCCGGCGGCGGCCTGCCCCTGCGGGGCGGGCACCTCGGACGGGGGCACGGGGGCGGGCGCCTGCGCCGGGAGGACGGGCGCGGGTGCTTCCGCCGGGGGAACGGGCACGGGTGCCCCGTCCCGGGACTCCGCCCCGGCCGCCGCGACGGCCGGGGCGGCCTCCGGGACGGGGGGCGCGGTCTTGGTCAGCGCGACGGCGGGCGCGGGGTCCTGCGGCCCGGCGGCAGGCGCGGTCACCGGCGGGGCGCCCGCCGGCGCCGGGCTGTCGCCGGGCTCCGCACCCGTCAACGCCCGGTCGTCCGGCTGCGAACCCGTCGGCACCGGGCCCTCCGGAGCCGACGGCCCCGGTACCGAGCCTTCCGGAGCCGGGGACGCCGACGTCGGGGATGCCGGCGCCGGAGGCTCCGTTCCGGTCACGGTCTCCGGGGACGGTTCCCGGTGCCCCGCCGGAGGCTCCGGCGGGGTGGCCGGCTGCGGCGCGGGCAGCGGGAAGTCGCCGTCACCGGACGGCGGCGCGGGTATGCGCGCCGCCTCCGGCGCGTTCGACTGCCGACTCCACCAGTTCGGCTTCCCGTTGTTCATGCTCTCCCCGCAACCGCTGACCCGGCCGCACCCCTGGTCGGGCGCCGCTGTCCCTGGATTCAATCAGGTCGCGGGTCAGCGGGGGGAGCCCAGCGGCCCGGTCGTCGCGCCCGTCGCCGCGGCGGCCCCGGGGCCGAAGGCCGACCGGAGGACCGGGGTCGGCCGTACGAACGGGGAAAGGGCGAGTAGGGAGGGCGAAGCCGGGTACGAGAGCCGCACGGCCGCGGTCGGAGCGGCGAAGGAGCGCGGCGCGTCCGGCGGGACCGCGCCCGACGGGACCGTGCCGAGGACCGCGGACGTCACCGGACCGTGCGGGAACGCCGTCGGGGTCGTCGCGGCGAGCGGAGCCGCCGTGACCGACTGGGCGCCGGACCGCTCGCCGGACCGCGCGCCGCGCGTGACCGGCACACCGGTGCCGCCGGCGCCGCCCCCGGTGGTGCGGAGCGGGGTGACGGCGCTGCCCGTGCCCTGCGCGCCGCGTCCGCTCGCGCTCACCGAGCTGTCCATGGGCAGGGTGCCGCCGAGCGCTATGGCCGCGAACGAGACGGCGCTGGCCGCCACGAAGGCGAAGCGCCGCCCGCGCCCGGAGCCCCGGTCACCGACCTCGTGTATCCGGAAGCCGTGGCCGGGACGCCCGGAGTGCGGGGTGACGACCGCCGCCGTGGCGAAGCCGTCCGACGTCATCCCGCTCCCGAGGAGCCCTTCGAGGGGGCTTTTCGACCTCCCGAAGCCCCCGGGATCCCCGGGGCCCCCGCCTCCCGGCTCGCCGGAGCCGCCCGGAAGCCCCTGGAGGCGTGCGAGGAAGCCCTCGGAGGGCGGTGGGGGCGCCGCGGAGGCGAAGAGGTTCTTGACGGTGCGCTGCGCGTCGGCCTCCGCCTTGCAGCGCGCGCAGGTCGCCAGGTGGGCGAGGACCCGCTCCCGTGCGTCGTGGCCGAGTTCGCCGTCGACGAGCGCGGCCAGGCGGTCGCCGAGGTGCTGCTCCGCGGGAGAGGGAGGCGGAGAGGGGGGGAATGTGCCGCTCACGCCGTGCCCCCCTCCCATCCGACGGAGGCGAGCGCACGCTCCGCCCGTGCCTCGGGCGAGCGGTGCTTGAGCGCCTTGCGGAGGTGGGAGCGGCCGCGGTGGATGCGGCTGCGGACCGTGCCGAGCTTCACGTCGAGGGTCGCGGCGATCTCCTCGTACGACAGGCCCTCGATGTCGCAGAGGACCACGGCGGCGCGGAACTCGGGCGCGAGGGTGTCGAGGGCCTGCTGCACGTCGGCGTCGAAGTGCGTGTCGTTGAAGACCTGCTGCGGCGAGGGCTCGCGGCTGGGCAGCCGTTCGGCGGCGTCGTCGCCGAGCGCGTCGAAGCGGATCCGCTGCTTGCGCCGGACCATGTCGAGGAAGAGGTTGGTGGTGATGCGGTGCAGCCAGCCCTCGAAGGTGCCCGGCGTGTACGTCGACAGCGAGCGGAAGACGCGGACGAAGACCTCCTGGGTGAGGTCTTCGGCGTCGTGCTGGTTGCCGGTGAGGCGGTAGGCGAGGCGGTAGACCCGGCCACTGTGCGTGCTGACGATCTCCTCCCACGTGGGAGGAGTCCACGCCTGCGATTCCGCATCCGGGGCGAAGGTCGCGGTGGCGGGAGCGGAGTCGGCGGTGCGGGAACGGTCAGCGGTGTCGGTCACGGATTTCGGCTCACCCGCCGACCCGAGAAGACGCCGAAGCACTCCTCCCCGATCCACAGGCGCAGCCGCACCTCCCCTGTCGGCTCTGGTGGTGTCCAGCGGAGCCCCTACCATAACCACCTCGCCCGTTAGTTCCGGATAAGAATCTTTACGCGAATTTGGGACCGGGTCGCCCGGCTGTCGCCGTCGCGTCCCTCCCCTGGTGAACGCCCGGTCCCATCTGCGGGTTCCTGTCGGCAGCGGATACAGTCACCGTTGCGTCAACTACGGGGACAGGAGAGGGCCATTACCGCCAACCGGCAGACGAGCTGGGCGTTCGCCGACGCCTTTGTCGCCGAGGACGAAGCGTTGCGCTGGGCCCGGGAGCGGGCCCGGGAGGCAGGGCTCCCCTCGGTGTCGCCGGGCACCGGCGGGGCGCTGCGCCTGCTCGCCGCGACGGCGGACGCCAAGGCGGTGGCGGAGATCGGGACCGGCACGGGCGTGTCGGGCATCTACCTGCTGCTCGGCATGCGGCCGGACGGGGTCCTGACGACGGTGGACCTCCAGCCGGAGCGCCAGCAGCTGGCGAAGACGGCCTTCCGGGCGGCGGGCTTCGCGGGAAACCGGGCCCGGTTCATCCCCGGCCGCGCCCTGGACGTGCTGCCCCGGCTCGCGGACGGCGGGTACGACCTCGTGTTCTGCGACGGCGACCGGCTGGAGTACCTGGACTACCTCGCCGAATCGTTGCGTCTGCTGCGGCCCGGGGGGCTGGTCTGTTTCGAGGGCGTCTTCGCGGACGGGCGCACGATCGACTCGTCGGCACAGCCGGCGGAGGTCCAGCGGGTCCGCGAGCTGCTGCGGACCGTGCGGGAGTCCCCGGAGATGGTCCCCTCGCTGCTGCCGGTGGGCGACGGCCTGCTGTGCGCGGTGCGCCGGGGCTGACCCGGACCCGCTCCCCCGCCGTACGCGCCGGCAACGCCGCACGGACCGGGAACGCCGTACGCGCCGGGAGCACCGTACGGACCGGGAGCGCCCGGGGGCCGGAAACACCGCTGCCCCGGTACGGCGGACCGTGACCGGGGCAGCGGTGGAAAATCTGGAGAGAGGGTCAGCCGACGACCTTCTTGAGGGCGTCGCCCAGTGCCTCGGCCTCGTCCGGGGTCAGCTCGACGACAAGCCGACCGCCGCCTTCGAGCGGAACGCGCATGACGATGCCCCGCCCCTCCTTGGTCACCTCGAGCGGGCCGTCACCCGTCCGCGGCTTCATGGCCGCCATGCTTGTTCCCCTTCCTGAAACCAGCCCATCAACAACCGGGCAGCTCCTTGATGCGGAGCACGCGTCACCGGCTTCGAACACATTGCTTCCAGGTCATTATCCCGCATGGCAGGACCCGATGACCAACATCGCATGGCATCGCTTGCGCAACGCGCTCTCTCATAACCCCACATTTCGGTGGTCTGCCTGCGATACTTCGCCGCCCGGCGTTCGGCGCACCGCCCCGGACCTCCGGCGTCTTTGACGCAGCTCACATGTGTGCCGGGGGTGATTTCCGCCATGCTGTGCTGGTCAATCACGCGACGAGGCGGAGGAAACCCGATGGCCGACACGGTGCTGTACGAAGTGGGCGACGGACTCGCCACCATCACACTCAACCGGCCCGAGGCCATGAACGCGCTGAACATCGCGACCAAGGTGGCCCTCCGGGACGCGGCGGAGACGGCCGCCTCGGACCCCGCCGTACGGGCCGTGCTGCTCACGGCGGCCGGCGGCCGGGCCTTCTGCGTCGGCCAGGACCTGAAGGAGCACGTGGAGCTGCTGCGGGCGGACGAGGAGTCCGGCACGCACGAGACCATGAACACGGTCCGGGACCACTACAACCCGATCACCCGGGCGCTGGCCGGCATGCGCAAGCCGGTCGTGGCGGGCGTGAACGGCGTCGCGGCGGGGGCCGGCTTCGGTTTCGCGCTCGCGGCGGACTACCGGGTGGTCGCGGACACGGCCTCCTTCAACACCTCCTTCGCGGGGGTCGCGCTCACCGCCGACTCGGGCGTGTCGTGGACGCTCCCCCGGCTGATCGGCGCGAGCCGCGCCTCCGACCTGCTGCTCTTCCCGCGCTCGGTCCGCGCGCAGGAGGCGTACGAGCTGGGCATCGCGAACCGCGTGGTGCCGTCCGCCGACCTCGCCGCCGAGGCCGCGAAGGTGGCCCGCGCCCTCGCGGACGGCCCGACGCTGGCGTACGCGGCCCTGAAGGAGTCCCTGGCGTACGGCGCGGACCGCTCGCTGTCCGAGGCCCTGGACAAGGAGGAGGAGCTCCAGGCCCTGGCGGGCGCGTCGGAGGACCACACGATCGCGGTCCGCGCCTTCGTCGCCAAGGAGAAGCCCCGCTACCTGGGCCGCTGAGCCTCCGCCGGGGCGGTCCGCCGGCCGCCCCGGGCCGCGCACTCCGCCAGGTGGTCGTCGACCAGGCCGCACGCCTGCATCAGGGCGTAGGCGGTGGTGGGGCCGACGAAGCGGATCCCGCGCTTCTTGAGGGCCTTGGAGAGGGCCGCGGACTCGTCGGTGACCGCCGGGACGTCGGAGGGCGTGCGCGGGGCCGGGCGGCCCTCCGGGTCGGGGGCGTGGGACCAGATCAGGGCGTCGAGTTCGCCCGGCTCCCAGCCCGCGAGCAGCTTCGCGTTGGCGAGGGTGGCGTCGATCTTGGCGCGGTTGCGGATGATGCCCGGGTCGGCGAGCAGCCGTTCCCGGTCCGCCTCGCCGAAGGCGGCGACGGCGGCGATGCCGAAGCCGGCGAACGCCCGCCGGAAGCCCTCGCGGCGGCGCAGGATCGTGATCCAGGAGAGGCCCGACTGGAACGCCTCCAGGGAGAGCCGTTCGAAGAGGGCGTCGTCGCCGTGGACCGGGCGGCCCCACTCCCCGTCGTGGTACGCCACGTAGTCCTCGGCCGACAGCCCCCAGGGGCAGCGGGGCAGCCCGTCCGGGCCGGTGACCGTTCCGCCGGCCGTCACGGGCGGCCGCCTTCCGCACCACCGGAACCGGCGTCGGGACCGGGGCCGGTGTCAGTGCCGGGGCCGGGGTCGGAGACGAAGCCGGGGGCGGAGCCGCGGCCGGTGCCGGGCCCCGCGCCCACCCCCGCGAGCGCCTCCTCCAGCTCCGCGATCCGGGCGTCCCGCTCGGCGAGTTCGGCGCCCAGGCGGACCAGCACGTCGTCCACGTCCACCATCCGGTAGCCCCGGGCGGCCACCGGGAGGCGCAGCGCCTCGACGTCGGCGCGGTCGACCGGCCGGGCGGCCGGCAGGGGGTCGACGAGCTGCTCGGGCGCCACCTCGGGCAGCACCTCGCTGTCGCCGCCGCCGACCACGGCCAGGGTCACCGCGGCCACGACCACGACCATCGTGATGAGCAGAAACCAGAACACCTGCGCGCCTCTTCCCGGAGTGGAAACCGTCCCGTGCCGATCGTGCCATGCGTCACCGACGGTTAGGGTCGCAGGCGAACGGACGCGAGGGAGGACAAAAGGGATGCTGCGCTTGGGACGGCGTGAATTCGGGCCGCACGAACCGGTGGTCATGGCGATCGTGAACCGGACCCCGGACTCCTTCTACGACCGGGGCGCGACCTTCCTGGACGAGCCGGCGCTCGCCCGGGTCGAGCGGGCCGTGGCCGAGGGGGCGGCGATCGTCGACATCGGCGGGGTGAAGGCGGGCCCCGGCGAGGAGGTGTCGGCCGAGGAGGAGGCGCGGCGCACGGTCGGTTTCGTCGCGGAGGTCCGCAGGCGCCACCCGGACGTGGTGATCAGCGTGGACACCTGGCGGGCGGAGGTCGGCGAGGCGGTGTGCGAGGCGGGCGCGGACGTCCTGAACGACGCGTGGGGCGGGGTCGATCCACGGCTCGCGGAGGTGGCCGCGAAGTACGGGGCGGGGTTGGTCTGCACGCACGCGGGGGGCGCGGAGCCGCGGACCCGGCCGCACCGGGTGGAGTACGAGGACGTGATGGCCGACGTCCTGCGGGTGACCGTGGGCCTCGCGGAGCGGGCGGTGGAGCTGGGGGTGCGCCGGGACGGCATCATGATCGACCCGGGCCACGACTTCGGGAAGAACACCCGGCACGGCCTGGAGGCGACCCGGCGGCTCGGGGAGATGACGGAGACGGGCTGGCCGGTGCTCGTGTCCCTGTCCAACAAGGACTTCGTGGGCGAGACGCTGGACCTCCCGGTGCGGGAACGGCTGCTCGGCACCCTCGCGACGACGGCCGTCTCGGCGTGGCTGGGCGCGCGGGTGTACCGGGTGCACGAGGTCGCGGAGACGAAGCAGGTCCTGGACATGGTGGCGTCCATCGCGGGCCACCGGCCCCCGGCGGCGGCCCGGCGCGGGCTGGCGTAGGGGTCGCCCGGGAGGGGGCGCCGCGTCCGGCGCCCCCCGCGCCCGGCCCTACTTGCCGGTCTCCTTCGACACCAGCGCCACCGCCTCGTCCACGTCGTCCGTGACGTGGAAGAGCAGCAGGTCCTGCTCCGCCGCCTTGCCGCCCGCGACGACCGAGTCCCGCAGCCAGTCCACGAGGCCCTTCCAGTACTCCGTCCCGAACAGGACGATCGGGAAGCGGGTGACCTTGCGGGTCTGCACCAGGGTGAGCGCCTCGAAGAGCTCGTCGAGGGTGCCGAGGCCGCCGGGCAGGACGACGAACCCCTGGGCGTACTTCACGAACATCGTCTTCCGGACGAAGAAGTACCGGAAGTTCATGCCGATGTCGACGTACGGGTTGAGCCCCTGCTCGAAGGGGAGTTCGATGCCCAGTCCCACCGAGACGCCCCTGGCCTCGCTGGCCCCCTTGTTGGCCGCCTCCATGGCGCCCGGACCGCCGCCCGTGATGACCGCGAAGCCGGCCTCCACGAGCGCCCGGCCGAGCCGTACGCCCGCCTCGTACTCGGGCGAGTCGGGCTTCGTGCGGGCCGAGCCGAAGACGCTGATCGCGCTCGGCAGCTCGGCGAGGGCGCCGAAGCCCTCGACGAACTCGGACTGGATGCGCATGACCCGCCAGGGGTCGGTGTGCACCCACTCCGAGTCGCCCTCGGTGTCGAGCAGCCGCTGGTCCGCCGTGCCCGGCTGGATCTGGTCCCCGCGCCTGAGCACCGGGCCCTGACGCTGCTCCTCGGGCCTCGCCACTCCCTCGGGAATGCCCATGACCTGCTCCCTCCGCCGACCGGCGGTCCACCGGGACCGCCCACTGATCTTCTGGTCCGGTCAGGGTAGGACGACGGAGGTGACGAAACGCGAAATTACGGGAGTCGGGCGGTCAGCCAGTCGCGGAGCCGCGCCTCGCAGTGGTGGATCCGCTCCACGGCGACGTGCTCGTCCCGCTTGTGCGCGTACATGGGATCGCCGGGCCCGTAGTTGACGGCGGGGACGCCGAGGGCGCTGAAGCGGGAGACGTCGGTCCAGCCGAACTTGGGGTGCGCGCTGCCGCCGACGGCCTTCATGAACGCCTCGGCCGCCGGGTGGGAGAGGCCGGGCAGGGCGCCGGGGCTCTCGTCGTCCACGACGAGTTCGGCGACGCCGCAGTCCGCGAAGACCTCCCGGACGTGGGCCAGGGCCTCGGCCGGGGAGCGGTCGGGCGCGTAGCGGTAGTTGACGGTGACGGAGCAGGCGTCGGGGATGACGTTGGTGGCGACGCCGCCCTCGATCGCCACGGCGTTGAGGCCCTCGTGGTACTCCAGGCCGTCGATGACCGGCCTGCGCGGCTCGTACGCGGCGAGGCGGGCGAGGATCGGGGCGGCGGCGTGGACGGCGTTGGAGCCCATCCAGGAGCGGGCGGAGTGGGCGCGCTCGCCGGCGGTGCGCAGGACGACGCGCAGGGTGCCCTGGCAGCCGCCCTCGACCTGGCCGTCGGAGGGTTCGAGGAGGACCGCGAAGTCGCCCTCCAGCCAGTCGGGGTGCGCGGCGGCGATCTTGCCGAGGCCGTTCAGGTCGGCGGCGACCTCCTCGTTGTCGTAGAAGACGAAGGTGAGGTCGCGGTTGGGCTCGGGGACGGTCGCGGCGATCCGGAGCTGCACGGCGACGCCGGACTTCATGTCGGAGGTGCCGCAGCCCCACAGGACGCCGTCCGCGTCGAGCCGCGAGGGCACGTTGTCGGCGATCGGCACGGTGTCGATGTGGCCGGCGAGGACGACCCGCTCCGCACGGCCGAGGCGGGTGCGGGCGACGACGTTGTTGCCGTACCGGTCCACGGTGAGGTGCGGCAGCGCGCGCAGGGCCCGCTCGATCGCGTCCGCGAGCGGCTTCTCGGTCCCGCTGACGGACGGCAGGTCGACGAGGTCGGCGGTGAGCGCCGCCCCGTCCCGGGAGAGGTCGAGAAGGGCTTCGGGCGGGGTGATGTCAGCCATGTGCCGACCCTAACCCGGCCTCCAGTACGGTGGGCCCGTGTCCCAGCCCAGCCGTCCCGTCCGCCGTGGCCTCCTGGCCCGTTCCGCGGCCTCCCTCGCCGCTCTCCTCGGTGTCGCCTCGTACCTGACCTTCCACCAGTTGACGGGCAGCATGGGCACGCCCCGGTGCAGCGTGGGCAGCGGTGACCAGCGGTACGAGTTCACTCCGGAGCAGGCGTCCAACGCGGCGACGATCTCGGCCGTGGGCACCTCCCGGGGGCTGCCGGAGCGGGCGGTGACGATCGCGCTGGCGACGGCGCTCCAGGAGTCGGGGCTGCGGAACCTGGACCACGGCGACCGGGACTCGCTCGGCCTCTTCCAGCAGCGGCCGTCACAGGGCTGGGGGACGCCCGCGCAGATCATGGACCCGTTCCACGCGGCGGGGAGGTTCTACGAGGGCCTGGAGGAGGTTCCGGGGTACTCGCGGATGCCGCTGACGGCGGCGGCCCAGAAGGTGCAGCGGAGCGGTTTCCCGCAGGCGTACGCGAAGCACGAGCCCGACGCCGCGCTGCTCGCCGCCGCCCTGACGGGCCGGACGCCGGCGGGTCTGTCCTGCACGGCGAGCACGGCGGAGGGCCGGCCGGGCGAGCCGGAGCGGGTGCGCACGGAGCTGGTGCGGGCGTTCGGCCGGGAGGCGGCTCCGACGGTGGCGACGGGCCGTCCGGGCACGGGCCGGTCGGCGCCGGGTTCCCCGGTGCTCGTGGTGCCGGTGCGGCAGGCGGGCGGTCCGGGGGCCGGTGCGGCCGAGCGGCACGGCTGGGAGCTGGCGCAGTGGGCGGTGGCGCGGGCGGACGACCTGCGCGTCGCGGAGGTCTCCTACCGGGACCGGGTGTGGCGCGCGGACGACCACGGCGGGGGCTGGTCGAGGAACCCGGGCGGACCGGCGGCGGGCGGCGACGCGGTACGCGTACGGCTGGCGCGGTAGCCGGACGGGACGCGGCGACCGGCGGGCCGGTGGCACGCGGTGACCGGGCCCGTGACGCGCGGGCGCACGGCGACCGGGCCCGTGACGCGCGGGCGCACGGCGACCGGCGAACCCACGACACGCAGGGCACGGTGACCGGCGGGCCCGTAGCACGCGGCGCGCGGTGACCGGCGGGCCCGTTCCCCGTTTCCGCGCCGCGAACCGAACCCCTCCGGGCCGTTCACACGCCTTCCCCGGCGGTCGGCTCCGCCCGCGCGACGGCCGAACGCCCCCGTACGCCCGTTCTCCCCCTCGCCCGTCCGGGGCACGGTCCCGGCCCGCGCCCCGGAGGATTCCGGATGTCTTCGACGCGCTCCCCCGGGGCTCCGGCCCGCCCCTCCCGTCCCCTTGCGGGGCAAGAGAAGTGACGGTTCGGCAGGCGTCCGCGCGAGGGGGCCTTCGTCCGCTTTCCTCCCGGCCGACAATACGACGCATTGCCCATTCTTTACCTTCCGACTCCGCAACCTCCCCCGCCCCGGGGCCGGTTGTCACTGCGTCCGAACCCACTCGTCGCACCTCGCCGAAGGAGCACCATGTCCCTCCCCCTGACCCGCCGGATCGCCCGCGCCGCCCTTCTCCTCGCGGCCGGCGCAGCCCCCGTGGTCGGTGCGGCCGGCTCCGCGAGCGCCCTCGACCACCTCGCGCCGGCCGGCGCCCTCGGCGGTCTGACCGCCCTGGACGTCGCCGACGCGGACGCCACCGTCGACGGCGCCACCCGGACCACCGCCGAAGCCGTCGGCACGACCCTCCCCGCCGCCGGCGAGTCCGTGGGCGCGGCCGGCGGGACCGCCGCCCCGGTGGCCCGGAAGACGGCCGACAGCGCGGGCGAGGCCCTCGGCAGGACCGCCGGCACCGCCACCGCCGGCCGGGCGGGCGACGCCCTGGCCGGCGGCCTCGGCAACCTGCCCCTCGGCTGACGCGCGCGGTACGCGGGAGGGCCCCGGAGAGCATCCGCTCTCCGGGGCCCTCCCGTCGTACGCCCTCAGCCCAGCCGCTTGACGGCCGCCGCGACCCCTTCGTCCGTGGCCGTGAACGCCACCCGCACGAACCGCGCCCCGGCCTCGCCGTAGAAGTCGCCCGGCGCCACCAGGACGCCCTTCTCCGCCAGGTACGCCACCGTCTCCCAGCACGGCTCGTCCCGGGTCGCCCACAGGTACAGGCTCGCCTCGCTGTGCTCGATCCGGAAGCCGTGCGCCTCCAGGGCCGCCCGCAGCGCCGCCCGCCGGGCCGCGTACCGCTCGCGCTGCTCGGCCACGTGGGCGTCGTCGCCGAGCGCCGCGACCGCCGCCGCCTGCACCGGGGCCGCGGTCATCATGCCGCCGTGCTTGCGGATCTGGAGCAGCTCGTGGAGCACGCCCGGGTCGCCCGCCGCGAACGCGGCCCGGTAACCGGCCAGGTTGGAGCGCTTGGAGAGGGAGTGGACGGCGACGACCCCCTCGTACGAACCGCCGTTGACGTCCGGGTGCAGCACGGAGACCGGGTCGGCCTCCCAGCCCAGCTCCAGGTAGCACTCGTCGGCGAAGACCAGGACGCCGTGCTCGCGCGCCCAGGCCACGATCCGGGTCAGCTCCTCCTTCGCGAGGACCTTGCCGGTCGGGTTGGACGGCGAGTTGAGCCAGAGCAGCCGCAGGCCGGCCGGGTCCAGCTCCGTGGGGTCGTCGTACACGACGGGCTCGGCGCCGCAGAGCCGCGCGCCGACCTCGTACGTCGGGTACGCGAGCCGGGGGTACGCCACCCTGTCCCCCGCCCCGAGGCCCAGCTGCGTCGGCAGCCAGGCCACCAGCTCCTTGGAGCCGACCACCGGCAGCACGTTCCCGTGGGTGAGGCCGACCGCGCCCAGGCGCCGCTCGCACCAGCCGGTGATCGCGTCCCGCAGCTCCGGCGTCCCCCACACCGTGGGATAGCCCGGCGAGTCCGCCGCCGCCACCAGGGCCTTCTGGATCAGCGCGGGAACCGGGTCGACGGGCGTGCCGACGGACAGGTCCACCATCCCGTCCGGGTGCGCCAGGGCCGTCTTCTTGTACGGCTCCAGCTTGTCCCAGGGAAAGACGGGAAGGCGCGAAGAGACTGCGCTCACGGTTGTCTCACTTCCTCGTACGAGCGGTCGGACGCGGGAAGGCGTCGGGGAAACGTATCGGGAAAACGCGTCGGCCCCGCACGGCGGGCGAAGCCGTACGGGACCGGACGCGGTCGATCAGCCGTTCTGCGGCGGCAGGGCGGCGATGAAGGGGTGGTCGCGCTCGATCTCGCCGAGCTTGGAGGCACCACCGGGCGAACCGAGGTCGTCGAAGAACTCGACGTTCGCCTTGTAGTACTCCTTCCACTCCTCCGGGGTGTCGTCCTCGTAGAAGATCGCCTCGACCGGGCAGACCGGCTCACAGGCCCCGCAGTCGACGCATTCGTCCGGGTGGATGTACAAGGACCGCTTGCCCTCGTAGATGCAGTCGACGGGGCACTCCTCGATGCACGCCTTGTCCTTGACGTCGACACAAGGCTGCGCGATGACGTAGGTCACGCTGTCGTTCCTCCTCGATAGGGCTGGTCTGCGCGGGAGCGCGGCGTCGTCGATGCCCGCCCCTAGTATCTCCGTTCTCGGGGGCGATCCGAACAGGAGGGGCGGAGAAGCTGTGGAATTCACCGGCGGTGGGCGCCTTGAGGTCCGAATCACCGGCGCTGACGTGGGAAAACGTGTCTCCGTTCGGTACGTGACGGACTCGGCCGCGACGGACGCGCGGTTCACCGACGCGGTCGGGGTGCTCACATCATGGGACGCCGGTGTGCTGCTGATCACACGGAAGAGTGGTGAGTCCGTCCGGATCGCGGAATCCTCGCTGGCCGCCGGGAAGGTCGTGCCGGCCGCCCCGGCCCGGCGGCGGGGCCCCGCGGCCACCTTCCCCGAACTGGCCCGGGTCACCGCCCGCGCGTGGCCGCCGGTCGAGAGCGAGCGGCTCGGCGAGTGGACCCTGCGGGCCGCCGGCGGCTTCACCCGCCGCGCCAACTCCGCGCTCCCCCTGGGCGATCCGGGACTCCCGGTCCCCGAGGCGCTGACCCGCGTGCGGGAGTGGTACGCGGACCGGGGGCTCCCCGCGTACGTGCAGGCCGCGACCGGCGCCGAGGGCACCCAGGAGCTGCTGTGCGCCGCTCTCGAACGGCTCGGCTGGCGGCGCGAGGTGTCGGCCGAGCTGCGGACCGGGGCGCTCGCCCCGGTCGGGGACCTGGACGCCGACGTCTCCGCCGTACGCCTCTCCCGCGCCGTGGACGAGCCCTGGCTGCGCCGCTACGGACGCACCGGCGAGCCCGGACCGGCGGCGCGGAAGGTCCTCGCCTCCGGCCCGGGCGTGTGGTTCGCGTCCGTGGCGGGCACGGGTGGGGTACCGGAGGCCGTCGGCCGCTGCGTCGTGGACGGCCGCTGGGCCGGCTTCATGGCCGTCGAGGTCGACCCGGCCCACCGGCGCCGGGGCCTGGCCACGTCCGTCATGACCGCGCTCGCCCGCCGGGCCCTCGACGAGGGCGCGTCGGCGGCCTGGCTCCAGGTGGAGACGGACAACGACGGCGCGCGGGCGCTGTACGACGGGATGGGCTTCGCGGTCCATCACCACTACCACCACTACCGATGGGCGGAGGCGTGACGGAGGAAGCACCCCGCGGCCCCCACGACGACCACGGGAACCACGGCGGTCACCACGGTCGCGGAGACCCGGAGCACGGGGCCGGCGACGCGCCCGACTGGCGGCGGGAGTTCGCGGAGGAGGCGCGGGCCGGGCGGCCCGACCTGGCGCGGCTCTGCCTGCTCATCGGGGCGGTGGCCGATCCCGCCGTCACCCGGCACGACCTCGACGGAGCCGAGATCGAACTCGACCGCCTCGCCGGGCTCGTCCCGTACGCGGCCCGGAGCACCGGCGACTGGGCCGGGGCGCTCGCCGCGCTCCTCGGCCGCCGGGAGGGCTTCGAAGGGGTGCCCGCCGACTACCAGCGCCTGGAGTCCTCGCTCCTCCACGAGGTGCTCCGGCGCCGCCGGGGCCTGCCCATCCTGCTGTCGGTCGTCTGGATGGAGGTCGCCCGGCGGGCCGGCGCCCCGGTGTACGGGCTCGGCCTGCCCGGCCACTTCGTCGTCGGCTTCGGCGACCCGGCCGACCTGAACCTCGCGGACCCGTTCTCGGGCGGGCGCGCCATGACGGGCGCGGACGCCGAACTCCTGGTGGCGAGCGCGACCGGCGAGGCGCTCGACCGCTCGATGCTCCGGCCGGCCGAGCCCGGCGCGATCGTGCTGCGCGTCCTCAACAACATCCGCGCCTGGGCGGCCCTCCGCCCCGAACGCTCCGACGTCGCCCTGTGGGCGGTGGAACTCGCCCTGCTGCTCCCCTCGCACCCGGCGAAGCTCCGCTACGAGCGCGCCGAGCTGCTGGTCGGACGCGGGGACTTCCTGACGGGAGCGGCGGAGATGGAGGCGTACGCCCGGGTGATGGACGCGGTGGACCCGGAGTCGGCGACCGTGATCCGCCGCCGGGCGCTGGCGGCGCGGGCCCGGCTCAACTAGGGCGTGCGGGGGAAGCGGCGTCCGGCTCGCGTGCTCCGGGCGGCGGGACGTCCGGAGCACGCGCCGGGCCCCCGGCCGGCGGAGTGCCGGACGGGGGCCCGGGGCGGGCGGGGCGCGGTCAGCCCTTGCCGTTCAGGTCGATCGTCCTGGTGCGTTCGGCGGGGGTCCTGCCCTTCAGTGCCTCGCCCATCACGCGGGCCACGTCGTCGGCGGACACCTGGTGCCTGGTGCCGTCGGGCTTGGTGATCATGATGCCGTCGAAGGCCCCGTCCAGGAGCCGCTCGATCGCCTTCTTGTCGTAGACCTCGACCAGGCGGCCGCCGACGGCCTTCATGGAGAGGATCTGCGGCAGCGACCGCGCCGGGCCGAACTGGATCTGCTTCCCGCCCGCCTTGATCGTGATCCGTTCGGACATGGCGGGCTCGGCGAACTCCTTCATCGCCCGGTTCAGTTCGGCCTTGGTGACCGAGGGCCGGAGCGTGGTGACCGGCAGTTCGACGAGCTTGGGCAGACCCGTCTCGACCTGGGCGCGGAACGCGTCCTGGACCGAGATCATCGAGCGCTGGACGTCCAGGCCCTTGCCGGGCCTGCCCTCGACCGGGGTCACCTTGTTCGGGGCGAAGAGGATCGTGCCCTCGGTCGCGGAGGCGGAGGCACCGGCCAGGTCCGTCAGGGCGACGGCCAGCTTCTCCCTGTCCACCGGGAAGACCGGCTTGGCGACCCGCTCGCCGCCGAAGAGGGAGCCGATGACCGAGACGGGGTTGTAGTCGCTGCCGGCGGCGGCGCGGACGGTCTCCTGGCTGTCGAGGGACAGGCCGGCCTTGTCCGGGGACAGCTGGACCTTCTTGCCGCCGACGCCGAGCTGGAGCGGGGTGTGGGCGCGCTTGCCGAGGGCCCTCTCCAGCTTGTTGACGCCCTCCTCCTTCGTCCCGCCGCCGATGTCCACGCCGAGCACGGTGGTGCCCTTGGGGACGTCGGAGTGGTTGAGGAGCAGTCCCGCGCCGTAGGCGACGCCGAGGAGGCCGACGATCCCGGCGGCGACGAGGACCAGCTTCGAGCGGCCCTTCTTCGCCGGGGCCCGGCCGGCGGCGGGGGCCTCGCGCTCGGCGGGGGCCGGGGCCTCGCGCTCGGCGGGGGCCGGGGCCTCGCGCTCCTCGGGGCGCGGGGCGGGGTTCGGGCGGGCCGCCGCCGGCGGGGCCACGGGAACGCCGCTGGTGAGGGTGGCACCGGAGACGTGACCGCCTGCCGGGGCGTCCCGGCCGGGACCGCGCCCGGGGGCCGGGGCGGGCTGCTGGGGCGTCAGGATCGCGGTGTCGTCGGACATGCGGGGGGCGGCGCCGGGGAACGGGGAGCCCGCACCCTGGCCCTGGCCCGGTCGGCCCTGGCCCGGCCGGTTCGCCTGACCCGGCTGTCCCGGCCCGCCCCGACCCGGCTGCCCCGGCTGTCCCGGGAAGGGGGCCTGGCCGGCACCGGCGCCGGGGGCGCCGAGCGAGGCGATGCCGCTGACCGGGCCGGTGGTCGGACCGCTGGGTGCGGCCGGGCCCCGGTACGCGGGAGTGCCGCCCGCAGGGGTGCCGTCGTACACCGGAGTGCCGCCCGCAGGCGTGCCGTCGTACACCGGAGTACCGCCCGCAGGCGTGCCGTCGTACACCGGAGTGCCGCCCGCAGGCGTGCCGTCGTACACCGGAGTACCGCCCGCAGGCGTGCCGTCGTACACCGGAGTACCGCCCGCAGGCGTGCCCTCGTGCACCGGGGTACCGCCCGCGGGGGTGCCGGTCTCGTACAGCGGGTTGCCCGGGGCGGACGGGGCCGGGGCGACCGGGCGGCTCGACGGGGCGTTGCCGACCGTGGGGACGCCCGAGGTCGCGGAGCCCGCGAAACCCGTGCCCGGGGCGTCCGGACCGGGCGCCGTCTGCTTCGGGGCGGGGGCCGGGGCCGGTGCGGGGGCCGGTGCGGGGGACGGCGCGGGAGCCGGTGCCGGGGACTTGCGGGGAGCGAACCAGTCGCTCGTCTCCTTCGCCTTGGGAGCCTTCGGGGCCTGCGGGGCCTCCTCGGCCCTCGGCGGCTCCGGGGGCGCCGTCGGCGCGGGCTCCGGTTCCGGGGCGGGGGCGGACTCCGGCTCGGCGGCCGGGGCGGACGTCTCGTTGACCGTCTTGCGGACCACGACCGGCGGGATCGGGCGCGACCCCGGGATGTTGATCCGGATCCGGGTCGTCAGGGTCGTCTCGGTCCTGGGCTCCTCCGGAGGAACGGACGCGGCGGTCTCCTCCGGGGCGTCCTGGGAGGGGTGGAGCGACGGATACTGGCGGGCTCCGTACGGCGGGGTGCCCGAGGGGTACGCGGCTCCACCGCGCCCCTGGGCGCCGGAGGACGAACTGTCAGTCTCTCGACCAGTTTCACGACTCAAAGCAGGATCTCCCGGTTGGCTCCACCGCCCGCTCTTGCTGATGCTCGTGTTGTCCCGGGCGGTTCGGCGGCGCGCACCACCATACTGGCCGCCGTCGTCTCCCACCCGACCCCCGGGCTGCCGACGACGGTCAATCCGGGCGAAGTCGGGACGTCCCTGCCCTCAACTCCTCCTTTTCACCGGGGAGGTCGCGGCAATCGGGGCAGCGTGGCACACATCACAGCGATGCCCATGCCTCCGAAGAGGAAGAGCAGCTCGCCGACGCCTCCGCCGAACACCCCGTCGCCCTCGGGCCGTCCGAAGCCGAGCAGGACGACGGCGAGGAGCCAGCCGGCGCCCGCGCAGACCACGCCGGCCTGGGTGCCGGTGGCGCGCAGTCCCCCGTAGAAGAGGCCTGTGGCGGCGAGGAGCGCGAGGAGCAGGCCGCCGGGGAGCCAGGCGGCCTGGACGAGGGCCCCGGCGGTTCCGACGAGGAGGCCGAGGACGAGGAGGAGGCCGTACCAGGCGTACCGGGCGGTCCGGGGGACCGGGAGACCGGCGTCCGGAGGGGCGGCGGGAGCGGCGGGCCCGCCGGACGACGCCGCGCGGCCCCTCGCGGAGGCGCTCATTCCGCCACCCCCGCGAAGAGGTCCGTCTCGCGCTCGCCGGCGGGGGCACCGGAGGCGCCCCGGACCAGCTCGTAGTACTCGGTGGTGAGGAGGGGCTGCCCCAGGTCGTTGGAGAGGGCGAAGAAGGGTCCGTCGACCACGACTTGGGTGGCGTGCGCGGCCATCGCGGCACGTTTGCGGGCCGCGTGCTCCGGGGTCCCGGCGATCTCGGCGGTGATCCGGTCCTCGCCGACCACGCCGGGGACGTCCTCGACGGCGGCGACGGCCGGGAAGACGGAACCCTCGGCCCGGAGCCGGGCGAAACCGGCCTCGACGACGGGGCGCGGGGCGCGGTTCCAGTAGACCTTGGCGATCGGGTGGGCCGGCCCGAGATCGGGGCGGTACGCGGGGTCCGCGGCCAGCTCGGCGGCGCGGGTGGCGACCCGGTGGGCCTGGATGTGGTCGGGGTGTCCGTAGCCGCCGTCGGGGTCGTAGGTGACCAGGACCTGGGGGCGGGTCTCGCGGATCACTTCCACGAGGTACGGGGCGGCGGTGTCGACGTCCGTGCTCCAGAAGGCGCCGTCCCGCCCGTTCTGCTCGGCGCCCATCATCCCGGAGTCGCGGAAGCGCCCGGGGCCGCCGAGGAAGCGGTGGTCGGTGACGCCCAGCTCGGCCATGGCGGCGGCGAGTTCGCCGACGCGGTGCGGGCCGAGCCGGTCCTCCCGGTCGGGGGCCAGGTGGGCGAGGCCGGGCGGGATGACCTCGCCCTCCTCGCCGAGCGTGCAGGTGACGAGGGTGACGAGGGCGCCCTCGGCCGCGTACCTGGCCATGGTGACGCCGTTGTTGATCGACTCGTCGTCCGGGTGCGCGTGCACCAGCAGCAGACGGCGGGCGGGGAGATCGGACATGTCCCCACCCTACGAGGTCGGACCGGGAGGAGGGCCGTCACGTACGGAGGACCGGTGCGCGCCGGGACCGGCGGGCGCCGGGCTCAGAACTTGAGGCCGCCGATCATGCCCGCCACGTTCGTCGTGAGGGTGCTGATGGACGGGGCGATGGACGAGCTCGCCAGGTAGAAGCCCAGGAGCGCACAGATCGCCGCGTGTCCCGCCTTCAGACCGGATTTCCGGATCAGAAGGAAGACGACGATCGCCAGCAGCACCACCACGGAGATCGAGAGTGCCACGGCGGTTCACCTCCACACTTCTTCGGTCGGACTTCTTCGGTCGGATTGCCCGGAGCGGTTCGGGCAAGGAGCAGGAAGCACATGCCGGTCGGATGCATACCCACCCAGCGCTACGGATCATAACTATCCGTGCCATCGCATCGATCGGCGGACGGAGGCACGAGGGGGGCGCACGGTGCTGGTTTCGGCCGCGTCCCCGCGCCCCGGTGACGGCTCGCCGCCGCCCCGGGGAAGGTTTAGCCCGCCCGGGGGACCGTACGGCCCCGGCGGTCCGCCCCGAGCCCGGGGCGGTTTTCCGGCGTTTCCGGGCGTTCTCGGGCGGGGAGCGTCCGGCGGGCGCCGGACTCGCCCCCGGCGGGTGCCGTTCGCGACCGTTGCGGATTGGCCGAATTCCTCGCCTGCGGGGAGATCGGGCGGTATCGGTGCCCGCGCCCGGGAGGGAAGCGGCGGAGGGCGCCCGGCGGGGCGGGTCACCAGCCGGGCGGCGGCGGACGCGGCGGGGCCGGGTGCGGCGTCCCGGCCCGCGGCCGCGGGCCGGGGGCGTCGGGGACGCCGCGCCCGGCGAGGAGGACGAGCACCGCGAGACCGGCGAGCAGCCCGAGGACGGAGGCCAGGACGTCCGCCCGGTGCGCGGCGGGGAGGTCCGCGAGGTGGGCGAGCGTCCCGTACCGGACGGCCCGTACGGTGCCGCCGAGGCCGCCGGCGGCCAGGAGCACACCGGCGAGCAGCCCGAGGGGGCGGCTGTGGCGGGCCCGCGCGAGGGCGGAGACGGCGGCCGTGGCGTACAGCGCGGCGAGGACCGCCGACAGCCAGCCGGGAGGCGGCGCGAAGACCGGTCCGATGACGGACCGGCCGCCGGTGAACCGGTCGACGGTGGCCTCCGGGGGCAGTTCGACGGCCCGGTACAGCTCCCGGAGGACCGTCGCGAGACCGGCGGCCAGGAGCAGGAGCCCGGCGGTGACGGCGGCGGCGGTCCGGGGGCGGGTGGGGAGCGGCGCGTACGGGGTGTCCGCCGGGCGGCCGGTGAGGGCGACGGCGACCAGGCCGGTGGCGAGGGCCAGGTCGAGGAGGGTGGTGACGAGGGCCTCGTTCCCGGGCGCCCAGAGGCCGGGCAGGCGCAGGGCGAGGGTGACGCCCCCGGTGGCGGCGAGCGCGGCGGCGGCGTGCCGCGCGCGGAGGGCGGCGACGGCGGTGGCCGCCGAGACGGCGAGGAGCGCCGGGTCCAGCGGGGAGGTGGCGGGCCGGCCCCGGAGGAGGGCGGGGGCGTCGCCGGTCCAGTACCGCGCCAGAGCGGCGGGCGAGCCGAGCGCGGCGAGGTCCTCGAGGACCCACACGGTGGTGACGAGGGCGAGCGCGGCGCAGAGCGCGGCGCCGGTGAGACGTGCCGGGCGTGTCACAGTCACGGCCCCGATACTCACGGTCGCGCCCCGCCGAAACAAGCGGTTCCGCATATCCCGGCGGCCCGGCCCGGCGGCGCGCGTCCGGCCGCGCCTGCGCGCGGGGGCCGGGGCCCCGGCGGGTGCGCCGGGCCGGGTCGGAGCGGACCGGACGGAGCGAGCCGGGTCGATCGAGGTCGGCCGAGTCGGGTCGAGCCGGGCGGAGCGGGCCAGGTCGGCCGAATCGGGTCGGGTCGGGTCGGGCGGAGTGAGCCGGGCCGGATCGAATCGAATCGGGCCGGGCCGGGCCGGGCCGGGCCGGGCCGGCGAGAGGCGTCGCAAGAGGTCAGGGGGCTTCGCGGTGCGGGGCGTCGTCCTCCGGCGAGATCATGTGGCTGCCCCCGGTGCGCGGGTGTTCCCCCTCGCCCCCGGTGCGCGGGTGTTCCCCCTCGCTCCCGGTGCGCGGGTGTTCCCCCTCGCCCCCGGTGCGCGGGACGTCCTCGGCCCGCGAGGTGTCCCCGCCGTCCCCGGCGCGCGGGGCCTCTCCGCCCTCCCCGGCGCGCGGCCCGTCCCGGTCCGTTCCGGAGGCCGGGGCGCCGCCCTCCGGCGAGACCTCGTGGCTCCCCCCGGCCCCCGCCCCCGCCCCCGCCCCCGCCTCCGGGGCCCCGTCCCCCGGCTTCCCGCCGGGGACCACCCGGTTCTCCTCGGGCACCACGTGCTTCTCCTCCGCGAAGTGGCAGGCGGAGTCGTGGTGGGCCGGGGAGTCGACGAGGCGGAAGACGGCCGGAACGGCCAGCAGCGGGACCTCCAGGGCGCAGCGTTCTTGGGCCTTCCAGCAGCGGGTGCGGAAGCGGCAGCCGGAGGGGATGTTCGCCGGTGAGGGCACGTCGCCGGTGAGGATGATCCGCTCGCGGTGGGCGCGCGCCTCGGGGTCCGGGACGGGGACGGCGGAGAGCAGCGCCTGGGTGTACGGGTGGGTGGGGTGGTCGTAGATCTGGGCGTCGGAGCCGATCTCGACGATCCGGCCGAGGTACATGACGCCGACCCGGTCGGAGATGTGCCGCACGATGGACAGGTCGTGGGCGATGAAGACGTACGACAGGGAGAACTCGGACTGGAGCTGGTCCAGGAGGTTGATGACCTGGGCCTGGACGGAGACGTCGAGGGCCGAGACCGGTTCGTCCGCGACGATGATCTCGGGCTGGAGGGCGAGGCCGCGGGCGATGCCGATGCGCTGGCGCTGGCCGCCGGAGAACTGGTGCGGGTAGCGGTTGATGTACTCGGGGTTCAGGCCGACGACGTCCAGGAGGTCCTGGACCTTCTTGCGGCGGGAGCCCTTGGGGGCGACCTCGGGGTGGATCTCGTACGGTTCCCCGATGATGTCGCCGACCGTCATGCGCGGGTTGAGCGACGTGTACGGGTCCTGGAACACCATCTGGATGTTGCGGCGGACGGCCTTCAGGGCGCGCCCGGACAGCTTGGAGATGTCCTCGCCCTTGTAGCGGATGGTTCCCGACGTGGGCCGTTCCAGGTTGACCAGCATCTTCGCGACGGTCGACTTGCCGCACCCGGACTCGCCGACGATGCCGAGGGTCTCGCCGGCGGCGAGGTCGAAGTCGACCCCGTCCACCGCCCTGACGGCGCCGACCTGCTTCTTGAGGAGGATGCCCCGCGTCAGCGGATAGTGCTTGTGGAGGTCCCGGACCTCCAGGATCGCCTCGCCCCTTCCGGCGGTCCCGGCCGTCGCGGTCGTTCCGGCCGTCTCAGCCATGGAGGCACTCCTTCCAGAAGTGGCAGGCGCTGGTGCGCGGCACCGGGGAGTCGGTCACCGCGTACAGCGGGGGCACGTCGGTCCGGCAGACGTCCCGGGCCATCGGGCAGCGCGGGTTGAAGGCGCAGCCCGACGGGATGTGCAGCAGGTTGGGCGGCAGGCCCTTGATCGCGTACAGCTCCCGGCCCTTCTGGTCCAGGCGCGGGATCGATTCGAGGAGGCCCTTGGTGTAGGGGTGGGCGGGGGCCTTGTAGATCTCGTGGACGGGGGCCTGTTCGACGATCCGGCCCGCGTACATCACGGCGATCTTGTCCGCGACGTCGGCGACGACGCCGAGGTCGTGGGTGATCAGGATCAGCCCCATGTCGAGTTCGCGCTGGAGCTCCGCGAGGAGGTCCATGACCTGGGCCTGGACGGTCACGTCGAGAGCCGTGGTGGGCTCGTCGGCGATGATCAGGTCCGGCTCCAGGGCGAGCGCCATCGCGATCATGATGCGCTGGCGCATGCCGCCGGAGAACTGGTGGGGGTACTGGCCGACGCGTTCCTTCGCGGCGGGGATGCGGACCCGGTCCATCAGCTCGACGGCCTTGGCCCGGGAGTCCTTCCGCGACATCCCCCGGTGGGCCTGGAACATCTCGCCGAGCTGGTCGCCGACGCTGAGGACCGGGTTGAGGGAGGACAGCGCGTCCTGGAAGATCATCGCCATTCCGGCGCCCCGGATCTTGCGCCGCTCCTCCTCCTTGAGCTTCAGGAGGTCCTGGCCCCGGAAGAGGATCTCGCCCCGCGTGATCCTGCCGGGCGGCATGTCCAGGATGCCCATGACGGCCTGGGCGGTGACGGACTTGCCGGAGCCGGACTCGCCGAGGACGGCGAGGGTCTCGCCGGCGTTCACCGAGTAGTCGACGCCGTTGACCGCCTTGGCCACCCCGTCCCGGGTGTGGAACTCCACGTGCAGGTCGCGCACTTCGAGCAGCATGGGTCCCTACCTCAGCTTGGGGTCGAGGGCGTCGCGGACGGCGTCGCCGAGCATGATGAAGGCGAGCACCGTGACGGCCAGCGCGCCGGCCGGCCAGAGCAGCATGTGCGGGGCGTTGCGGATGTACGGCGAGGCCGCGGAGATGTCGATGCCCCAGGAGACGGTGGGGGGTTTGAGGCCGACGCCGAGGAAGGAGAGCGTCGCCTCCAGGGCGATGTACGTGCCGAGGGCGATGGTGGCGACGACGATGACGGGGGCCACGGCGTTGGGCGTGATGTGCCGGAGCAGCATCCGGGAGTTGGAGGCACCGAGCGCGCGGGCGGCCTGGACGTAGTCGTTCTGCTTGGCGGTGATGACGGAGCCGCGGGCGATGCGGGAGATCTGCGGCCAGCCGAGCAGCACCATGAAGCCGATGACGGGCCAGACGGTGTTGTTGCTGATGACGGAGAGGAGGACCAGGCCGCCGAGGACGACGGGGATGGCGAAGAAGATGTCGGTGATCCGGGAGAGGAAGCCGTCCCAGGCCCCGCCGTAGAAGCCGGCGAGACCGCCGAGGACCGAGCCGAGGAGCGTCACGCCGAGGGTGGAGAGGACGCCGACCTCGATGGAGGCCCTGGCCCCGTAGACCGTACGGGTGTAGACGTCGCAGCCCTGGCCGTTGAAGCCGAAGGGGTGGCCGGGCTGGGAGCCCTCCTGGGCCTTGGCGAGGTCGCAGTCCAGCGGGTTGCCGTCGGCGATGAGCTGCGGCCAGACGGCGATGACCACCAGGAAGAGGATGATCAGGCCGGAGACGATGAAGACCGGGTTCCGGCACAGGTCGTGCCAGGCGTCGGACCAGAGGGAGCGGGGTTTCCTGTCGGGGCCGGTGCCGTCGGGGCCGCCGGGGGCCCTCTCCAGGGTCTCGGCCTCGGACATGGCGAGGTCGGTCGCGCTTCCGGCGCCGGTCGAGGCGATGGCCGAACCGTCGTCGTGGTGCTCGGGCAGCTCAGGCATAGCGGATCCTCGGGTCAAGGACGGCGTACAGGAGGTCGACGAGCAGGTTGGCCACCAGGAAGACCAGCACCAGGACGGTCACGAAGCCGACCACGGTCTGGGTGTTCTGGCGCAGGATGCCCTGGTAGAGCTGGTAGCCGACGCCGTGGATGTTGAAGATCCGCTCGGTGACGATGGCGCCGCCCATGAGCGCGCCGATGTCGGTGCCGATGAAGGTGACCACGGGGATGAGGCTGTTGCGCAGCAGGTGCCGGGTGATGACCCGGCGGCGGGGCAGGCCCTTGGCCACGGCGGTGCGGACGTAGTCGGCGCGCTTGTTCTCGGCGATCGAGGTCCGGGTGAGCCGGGTGACGTAGGCGAGCGACGCGGAGGCGAGGACCAGGCCGGGGACGATCAGTTCGTCGAAGGGGGCCCCGCCGGAGACCGAGGGGTCGATCCAGTTCCACTTGACGCCGAGGAGGAGCTGGACGAGCAGGCCGGTGACGAAGGTCGGGACGGAGATGACGACCAGGGTGAGCAGCAGTACGCCGGTGTCGACGGGGCGGCCGCGCTTGAGGCCGGTGAGGACGCCGAGGCTGATGCCGATGACGATCTCGAAGACGATGGCGACGACGGTGAGGCGGATGGTGACCGGGAAGGCGTCGGCCATCAGCTCGGTGACCTCCTGGCCGTTGAAGGCCGTGCCGAAGTCGCCGGTGAAGACGTTGCCCATGTAGGTCAGGTATTGCTGCCAGACCGGCTTGTCGAGGCCGAACTCCTTCTTGAGCTGGGCGGCGGTCGCCGGGTCGCACTGGCGGTCGCCGCACAGTCCGGCGACGGGGTCGCCCATCACGTTCACCATCAGGAAGATCAGCAGCGTGGCGCCGAAGAAGACCGGGATCATCTGCAGCAGCCGCCGGATCACATAACGACCCATGGGGGACTCCGGGGGTTGGCTCCGGGAAGAGGGGTCCGGGAAGGCGTACGGCCCGGCGCGGGGGTCCGCGGGCCGGGCCGTGCGCCGCCGGCCTGCTGGGGGGGTGGGACGAATGCCCGGGTGTCAGTCGACCTTGATCCGGTCGTAGACCGGGACGCTGAAGGGGTTCAGGGCCACGTTGCTCAGGCGCTCCGAGTAGCCGGCGCTGCCGTTCTGGTACCAGAGCGGGATGGCGCCCATGTCGTCGCGCAGGACCTCCTCCGCCTTCTGGAAGAGTCCGACGGCCTTGGCGGTGTCGGTCTCGGCGTTGGCCTGGTTCACCAGCTTGTCGAACTCGGGGTCCGTGTACTTGCCGTCGTTGGAGGAGGCGTTGGTGTAGTACAGCGGCTGGAGGAAGTTCTGGATGAGCGGGTAGTCCATCTGCCAGCCGGCCCGGAAGGGGCCGTTGAGCTTCTGCGTGGTGACCTGGCCGCGGTAGTCGGCGAAGGTGCCGACGGGGTTGCCGACGCAGGCGCGGTCGTTGCCGAGGGCGCGGTTGATGGAGTTGCAGACGGCGTCCACCCACTCCTTGTGGCTGCCGGTGTCGGCGTTGTACGTGATCCGCAGGGTGCCGCCGGGGATGCCGCCGCCCTCGGCGACGAGCTTCTTCGCCTCGGCCGCGTCGTACGCGCAGAGGTCGCCGCAGACGTTCTTGTAGCCGCCGTCCGCGCCGAGGACGGGCGAGGTCCAGTCGACGGCGGGGGTGCGGGTCTGCTGGAAGATCGTCCGCGTGATCTGGTCGCGGTCGATCGCCCGTGACAGTCCCTGGCGCAGCTTCTCCTGGCCGGGCTTGTTCCAGTTCGGGTCGTAGAACGGGAAGGCGAGGGTCTGGATGATGCCGGCGGGGACGTTGATGTACCGGTCGCCGAGGTCGGCCTTGACGTTCTTGAGCTGGGCGGCGGGCACGTCGTCCACCAGGTCGAGGTTGCCGGCGATCAGGTCGGTGTAGGCGGTGTTGTTGTCGGTGTAGACCTTGAGGGTCACGCCGCCGTTCTGCGCCTTGTCGTCGCCGGGGTAGCCGTCCCACCTCTTCAGGGCCATCTGGGAGCCCTTGGTGTAGGAGTCGACGGTGTACGGGCCGTTGCCGACCGGCTTCGCGAGCCAGCCGGAGCGGTCGTCGAAGAACGCCTTCGGCAGGGGCGCGAAGGCCGCGTAGCCGAGGGTGACGGGCCAGGTGGAGAACTTCTGGGTGAGCTTGACCGTGAAGGTGCGCTCGCCGGTGATCTTGAGGCCGGACAGGGTCGCGGCGGTGGGTTCGCCCTTGTCGGGGTGGACCTTGTCGTAGCCCTCGATCTGGCCGAAGAAGTAGGCGTTCTTCTGGTTGTTCTTCAGGTGGGCGCCGTAGTTCCAGGCGTCCACGAAGGACTTGGCGGTGACCTTCTCGCCGTTGGAGAAGGTCCAGCCGTCCTTGACGGTGATGGCGAAGGTGGTCGAGTCGGTGGTCTCGATCTTCTCGGCGAGCATGTCCTTGGCCTCGCCGGTCTTGGGGTCGTACTGCTTGAGCCCCCGGAAGATCATCGACAGGACCTTGCCGCCCTGGACCTCGTTGGTGTTGGCGGGCTCCAGCGGGTTCTGCGGGTCGCCCCACGAGGAGGACACGATGCCGTCGGCCCCGCTGCCGCCGCCGCTGTCGCCGCCGCCGCAGGCCGTTGCCGCGAGGGCGACCGCGGTGGCCAGAGCGGCCCACTTGGCGTGCGTGGCTCCGCGCATGAAGTGCCTCCCGTATGTCCAGATTCGCACCGAGGAACCCAATATCACCCCAGGGCCGTACGGCTGCATGTTGTCGGCGTCCATCGGTGCGACGGCGGCTCGGACCGCCGCCGGGGAGCGGGAAGGGCACGCGAAACGGCCGGCCCCCGGCGCCGGGGGGGCGCCGGGGGCCGGCCGTGAGGAGCGAGTGGGGGTGTCAGTGCACCGGGACGACCTGCTTCTCCTCGGCGAAGTGGCACGCCGAGGAGTGGGCGGCGGGAGTGTCCTGGCCCTGGAAACGCTCCGGAACCGCGAGGAGGGGAACCTCCTGGGCGCACTTCTCCTGCGCCTTCCAGCAGCGGGTGCGGAAACTGCAGCCCGACGGCGGGTTCGCCGGCGAGGGGACGTCACCGGTGAGGATGATCCGCTCGCGGTGCGCGCGGGCCTCCGGGTCCGGCACCGGCACCGCGGAGAGCAGCGCCTGGGTGTACGGGTGCGTCGGGTGGTCGTAGATCTCCTCGTCCGTACCGATCTCGGCCATCTTGCCGAGGTACATGACGCCCACGCGGTCCGAGATGTGCCGGACGATCGACAGGTCGTGCGCGATGAAGAGGTAGGAGAGGTTGAACTCGTCCTGGAGCTTCTCCATCAGGTTGATGACCTGCGCCTGGACGGAGACGTCCAGGGCCGAGACCGGCTCGTCGCAGATGATGATCTCCGGGTTGAGCGCGAGGCCGCGGGCGATGCCGATGCGCTGGCGCTGGCCGCCGGAGAACTGGTGCGGGTAGCGGTTGATGTACTCGGGGTTCAGGCCGACGACGTCGAGCAGCTCCTGCACCTTGCGGCGCCGGTCGCCCTTCGGGGCCGTCTCGGGGTGGATGTCGAAGGGCTCGCCGATGATGTCGCCGACCGTCATGCGCGGGTTGAGCGACGTGTACGGGTCCTGGAACACCATCTGGATGTTGCGGCGGACGGCCTTCAGGGCGCGCCCGGACAGCTTGGTGATGTCCTGGCCCTTGTAGAAGACCTCGCCGGCGGTGGCCCGCTCCAGGTTCATCAGGAGCTTGGCGACCGTGGACTTGCCGCAGCCGGACTCGCCCACGATGCCGAGGGTCTCGCCCTGGTAGAGGTCGAAGGAGACCCCGTCCACGGCCTTGACCGCGCCGACGTTCTTCTTGAACAGGATGCCCTGCGTCAGCGGGAAGTGCTTCTTCAGGCCGCGCACCTGGAGGATGGGCTCGCCGCGCTCGACGGGCGCCTCGATGGCGGCGACCACGGCCTCTTCGTTGGCGGCGGCCACGGCCTCTTCGTTCTTGCCGATGTCAGCCATGGATCGTCTCCTTCCAGAAGTGGCAGGCGCTCTTGCGGCCCGGGAGGTCCGCGCCGTCCTGCTCGGTGACCGGGGCCAGGGGCGGGACCTCCGTGCGGCAGATGTCCTCGGCCCTGGGGCAGCGCGGGTTGAAGGCGCACCCGGTGGGAACGCGGAGCAGGTTGGGCGGCAGGCCCTTGATCGCGTACAGCTCCTGGCCCTTCTGGTCCAGGCGCGGGATCGAGTCGAGGAGACCTCGGGTGTACGGGTGCGCGGGGCGGCCGTACAGCTCGTGCACGGGCGCCTGCTCGACGATCCGGCCCGCGTACATCACGGCGATCTTGTCCGCGACGTCGGCGACGACGCCGAGGTCGTGGGTGATCAGGATCAGACCCATGTTGTATTCGCGCTGGAGCTCCGCGAGGAGGTCCATGACCTGGGCCTGGACGGTCACGTCGAGGGCCGTGGTGGGCTCGTCGGCGATGATCAGGTCCGGCTCCAGGGCGAGCGCCATCGCGATCATGATGCGCTGGCGCATGCCGCCGGAGAACTGGTGGGGGTAGTCGCCGACCCGCGCCTTGGCGGCGGGGATCTTGACCTTGTCCATCAGCTCGATGGCCTTGACCTTGGCGTCCTTCTTGGACAGGCCCTGGTGCACCCGGAACATCTCGCCGAGCTGGTAGCCGACGCTGAGGACCGGGTTGAGGGAGGACAGCGCGTCCTGGAAGATCATGGCGATCTTCTGGCCGCGGATCTTCCGGCGCTCCTCCTCGGACATCTTCAGCATGTCCTGGCCGCGGAAGAGGATCTCGCCCTGCGGGATCCTGCCGGGCGGCATGTCCAGGATGCCCATGACGGCCTGGGCCGTGACGGACTTGCCGGAGCCGGACTCGCCGAGGACGGCGAGGGTCTCGCCGGCGTTCACCGAGTAGTTGACGCCGTTGACCGCCTTGGCCACACCGTCGCGGGTGTGGAACTCGACGTGGAGGTCCTTCACTTCGAGCAGCGGACCGTTGTGGTCGCCGCCGTCGCGTGGCGCGGGGACGGCCGCGGTCTTGTCGATGATGCTCATCTTTTACGCCCTCCTCAGCGCAGCTTGGGGTCGAGGGCGTTGCGGACGGCTTCGCCGAGCATGATGAACGCCAGAACGGTGAGGCTCAGCATGATCGACGGGTACAGCAGGATGTGCTGCGCCGTACGGATCTGCTGGACACCGGCGGAGATGTCGACGCCCCACGAGATGGTCGGGGCGGCGAGGCCCAGGCCCAGGTAGGACAGGGTGGCCTCGGCCGAGATGTACCCGCCGAGCGCGATGGTGGCGACGACGATCACGGGCGCCATGGCGTTGGGCAGGATGTGCCGGAAGAGGATCCGGCCGGTGCCGGCGCCGAGGGCCTTGGCGGCGTGCACGTAGTCGGCCTGCTTGACCGTGATCACGGCGCCGCGCATGACGCGGGTCATCTGCGTCCAGCCGAGGAAGGCGAGGGCGAAGACGACGACCCAGACGGTCCGCTCGACGAACGCCTGCAGGATGACCATCGCGCCGAGCAGGAAGGGGATGCCGAAGAAGACGTCGGTGACCCGGGAGAGGACCGCGTCCACCCAGCCGCCGAAGTAACCGGCGATCATGCCCATGGCGCCGCCGATCACGGTGACGATCAGGGTGACGCAGATGCCGACGATGATCGAGGCGCGGGTGCCGTAGATCAGGCGGGCATAGACGGAGCGGCCCTGGATGTCGTAGCCGAGCCAGCCGGGGGAACCGATGTTGCCGAGTTCGGGCTTGCCGACGTAGTGCTTGACGAGGTCGCCGGCCGTGGGCGAGGCGCTGGTGAACACACTGGGGAACGCGGCGATGAACAGCAGGAAGAAGATCAGCACCGACGACACGAGGAAGTACGGGTTGCGGCGCAGGTCCCGCCAGGCGTCGCCCCAGAGCGAGCGGGGCTTGTCCGGCTTGCCCTGGGGGGCGGACGCTTCCACCGGAGGGGTGGTGACGGCGTCCACCGCCGTCGCGGCTGTGGTCTTGGTCGCGTCAGGCATACCGGATCCTCGGGTCCAGGACCGCGTACAGCAGGTCGATGAGCAGGCTGGTGACGAGGTAGACGACCACCAGGACGGTGACGAGGCCGACGAGCGTGCTGCCCTCGCGACGGGTGATCGACTCGGCGATCAGACCACCGACACCCTTGACGTTGAAGATGCTCTCGGTCACGACCGCACCGCCCATCAGGGCGCCGATGTCCGTGCCGAGGAAGGTGACGACCGGGATCATCGAGTTGCGCATGAGGTGGACACCGATGACGCGGCGCCGCGGCAGGCCCTTGGCGACGGCGGTCCGCATGTAGTCGGCCCTCAGGTTCTCCGCCATGGAGGTGCGGGTGAGCCGCGCCACGTAGGCGAGGGAGAGACCGCCGAGGACGACGGCGGGAGCGATCATCTCCGACAGGAGCTGGTCGTTGCTGACGAGCGGTTCGATCCAACCGAGCTGGAAGGCGAACACCAGCTTGATGAGGAAGCCCAGCACGAAGACCGGGATCGACATGATCAGCAGGGTGAAGATCAGGACGGCGTTGTCGGTCATGCGGCCGGCCCGGAGGCCGGAGATGACGCCGAGGCCGAGACCGAAGACGAGCTCGAAGGCGAAGGCGAGGGCCGCCAGCTGGATGGTGACGGGGAACGCGTCCCCCAGCACCTCGGTCACAGGCCGGTCGTTGCGGATCTGCGTACCGAAGTCGAAGTGGAAGATGATTCCACTGATGTAGTCCCAGTACTGCTTCAGGAGCGGCTGGTCGAGACCGAGCTTGTGTCTGATCTCCGCGATGGTCGCGGGGGACGCCCCCTTGTCGCCGAACAGACCGGCCACGGGGTCGCCGGGCAGGCTGTAGACCATGAGGAAGATCAGCAGGGTTGTCCCGAAGAAGACCGGGATCATCTGGAGCAGTCGTCGTGCGACATAGCGCCCCATCATGCCTCCGTTGAGATGTGACGGCCGCAGCCGAGGGCCCTCCCGCGACGTACCACCCGGATTCGGGCAGCACGGTGCCGTGGAAGGGCCCCCCAGCCGCTGCGTAAGGCGCCGGAACGGGACTGACGGACGGTCAGTCCCGTGACGGCGTGCGGACTACGCTCGGACGGTTACTTCTTGACCTCGACGCCGGTCAGGATCGGGTCGCCGTCCTGACCGTAAGCCACGCCCGAAACCTTCTCGGAGTAGCCCGCGTTGACCTTGTAGTACCAGAGCGGGATGGACGGCATGTAGTTGACCAGGTCCTTCTCGATGGCCTGGAACTCCTTGACCGACTGGTCCAGGGTCGGAGCGGAGTCCGCCTTGGCGATCTTGGCGTCCAGGTCCTTGTTGGAGAAGCCGCCCTGGTTGCCCGCCGCACCCGTACGGAACAGGTCCGAGATGAAGTTGGCGTTCACCGGGTAGTCGAGCACCCAGCCGGAGCGGTAGAACGACTTGACCTGCTTCGTCTTGCGAGCGGTCAGGTCGGCCTGGAAGTCCGGCTTGCCGTCACCGACACAGGCGACGCCCGTGGACTGGGTGATGGAGTTGCAGACCGCGTCCACCCACTCCTTGTGGCCGCCGTCGGCGTTGAACTGGATGGAGATCTTGTTGCCGGGGACGCCGCCGCCGGCCGCGATGAGCTCCTTGGCCTTCGCCGGGTTGAACTTGGTGACGTCGCCCGCGGCGTTCTCCTGGAAGCCCAGGACGCCCTTCGCGACCCAGCCCGACGCGGGCTCACGCGTGCCCTGGAGCACCGTCTTGGTGATCGTGGCGCGGTCGATGCCCATGGAGAGGCCCTGGATGACCTTGGGGTCGATCGGCTTGGGCTTGCTCCACTGGTCGGCGTAGAACGCGACGGCCATGGTCTGGACGGCGGAGTACGCCTGGTCCACGGCGCGGTCGCCGAGGTCCTGGCGGTAGACCGGCAGGTCCTTCGGGGCCAGCTGGCGCAGGACGTCGACGTTGCCCGACTTCAGGTCCTCGTACGCGGCCTCGAGGGTGGTGTAGTTCTTGAAGACCACACCGCCGTTCTTCGCCTTGTTCGGGCCCTTGTAGCCGTCGAAGCGGACGATCTCGATCTTCTTCTTGTGGTCCCAGCTCTTGAACTTGTAGGGACCGTTGCCGACCGGCTTCTGACCCGCGGCCTTGGGGTCCTTGTAGAAGGACTCCGAGAGCGGCGCGAAGACGATGTAGGCGAGCTTGTGCGAGAAGTACGGGACCGGCTTCGACAGCTCGATGGTGAAGGTGTTCTCGTCGACGACCTTCAGACCGTCCAGCTTGTCGGCCGTGGGCTTGGCGCCCTCCTCGGCCGGGCTGAGCTTCTCGAAGCCCTTGATGTCGGCGAACCACGAGTTCAGACCCATGGCGTTCTTGATGTTGGCGTTCCAGTTCCACGCGTCCACGTAGGACTTCGCGGTCACCGGGGTGCCGTCGTGGAAGGTCCAGCCCGGCTTGAGCTTGACGGTCCAGGTCTTCGAGTCCTGCGTGGTGACGGACTCGGCGTTGATCATCTCCAGCGAGCCGTCGGCCTTGTAGTCGACCAGGGTCGAGAACAGGCCGGCCATGACGGCGGAGCCGTTGGACTCCATCGTGTCACCGGTGTACAGCGGCTTCTCGGGCTCGCCCAGCTCCACCGAGAAGATTCCGTTCGGGTCAACAGCGCCCTTGGCGTCACTGCCGCCGTCGCTCTTCCCCCCGCCACAGGCGGTCGCAGCAAGGGCAACGATGATCGCGCCCGTTACCCACTTGGCGCTCTTGGCACCGCGCATGGGTTCCTCCTCATGAGTCCACTTTGTCACTACAAGGGGGGCACTCCAGGTTTCGCCGACACCCCTGACGGCTTCGCACCCAAGTACCCCGAGTGTGCTCGTGAGTCGGCACTCCCCACAGTGCGTGACCCATTGACCCGAGCTCAATGGAGCCAACTATTAAGTACGTCCGGGCCGTAAACCACACTTAAGTGGTCTCGGTTTGACAACATCACCATCTGTCCGGATACCGAAATCCGGACAAACTGAGCACAGACAGACACCCCCGAAACGGACCGTTAACGCACGTACCGGAGAGCGATGACCGGTATCCGGACACCGGGCCGCCGAAATGAGCTTGACGGAAGACGCCGAAAAGCCCGGGCCCCCACGGCTTCCGTGGGGGCCCGGGCTTCGTCACCGGCGTCGTACCGGCCGGGATCGGCGGGGGTCACGGGCTCGCGTGATCCGCCCCGCCGTCACCGGCCGCGCTCGTCCGTTCCCGTCCGTCTCCGGTACGCGGAACCGGCCCGGTTCAGGCGTTCTTGGCGCGCGAGGCCGAGCGGCCGCGCTCCTTCTGGTCCAGGACGACCTTGCGGATGCGCACGGCCTCCGGGGTGACCTCCACGCACTCGTCGTCGCGGCAGAACTCCAGCGACTGCTCCAGGGAGAGCTTGCGCGGCGGCACGATCGCCTCGAAGGAGTCGGCCGAGGAGGAGCGCATGTTGGTGAGCTTCTTCTCCTTGGTGATGTTGACGTCCATGTCGTCGGAGCGGGAGTTCTCGCCGACGATCATGCCCTCGTACACCTCGGTGCCGGGCTCGACGAACAGGACGCCGCGCTCCTGGAGGTTGGTCATCGCGAAACCGGTGACCGCGCCGGCCCGGTCGGCGACCAGCGAACCGTTGTTGCGGGTCGTCAGCGTGCCGAACCAGGGCTCGTGGCCCTCGTGGATGGAGTGGGCGATGCCCGTGCCGCGGGTCTGCGTCAGGAACTCCGTACGGAAGCCGATGAGGCCGCGCGACGGGACGACGAACTCCATGCGGACCCAGCCGGAGCCGTGGTTCGACATGTTGTCCATGCGGCCCTTGCGGACGCCCATGAGCTGCGTGACCGCGCCCATGTGCTCCTCGGGGACGTCGACCGTGAGGCGCTCGACGGGCTCGTGGACCTTGCCGTCGACCATCTTGGTGACGACCTGCGGCTTGCCGATGGTCAGCTCGAAGCCCTCGCGGCGCATCTGCTCGACCAGGATGGCGAGCGCCAGCTCGCCGCGGCCCTGGACCTCCCAGGCGTCGGGACGCTCGGTCTCCAGGACGCGGAGCGAGACGTTGCCGATGAGCTCGCGGTCCAGGCGGTCCTTCACCTGGCGGGCGGTGACCTTGCGGTCCTTGACGGCGGACTTGGCGTCCGCGCCCTTGCCGGTGCCGCCGCGGCCGACGAGCGGCGAGGTGTTGGTGCCGATGGTCATGGAGATGGCCGGCTGGTCGACCGTGATCAGCGGCAGCGCGACCGGGTTCTCCGGGTCGGCCAGGGTCTCGCCGATCATGATGTCGGGGATGCCGGCGACGGCGCAGATGTCACCGGGGCCCGCCACCTCGGCCGGCTTGCGGGTGAGCGCCTCGGTCATCATCAGTTCGGTGATGCGGACGTTGGAGATCGTGCCGTCCCGCTTGATCCACGCGACCGTCTGGCCCTTGCGCAGCTCGCCCTGCTCGACGCGGAGCAGCGCGATGCGGCCGAGGAAGTTGTCGGCGTCGAGGTTGGTGACGTGGGCCTGGAGCGGCGCGTCCTCCTCGTACGTCGGGGCCGGGACGTGCTCCAGGATGGTGGAGAAGAACGGCTCCAGGTTGTCGCTGTCGGCGGGGACGGTGCCGTCCTCCGGCTTGGTCAGCGAGGCGACGCCGTCACGGCCGCAGGCGTAGACGATCGGGAACTCGATCTGGTCCTCGTCCGCGTCCAGGTCGAGGAAGAGGTCGTAGGTCTCGTTGACGACCTCGTCGATCCGGGAGTCCGGGCGGTCCGTCTTGTTGATGCAGAGGATGACGGGCAGGCGCTGCTGGAGGGCCTTGCGCAGCACGAAGCGGGTCTGCGGGAGGGGGCCCTCGGAGGCGTCCACGAGGAGGACGACCGCGTCCACCATCGACAGGCCGCGCTCGACCTCGCCGCCGAAGTCGGCGTGGCCGGGGGTGTCGATGATGTTGATCGTGATCGGGGCCCCGCCGTCCTTGGGGTGGTACTTCACCGCCGTGTTCTTGGCGAGGATCGTGATGCCCTTCTCACGCTCCAGGTCGTTCGAGTCCATCATGCGGTCGTCGAGCTGCTGGTGGGCGGCGAAGGCACCGGCCTGCTTGAGCATGGCGTCGACGATGGTCGTCTTGCCGTGGTCGACGTGGGCGACGATGGCGACGTTACGGATGTCGTGGCGCGTGGGCATGGGTGGCTTGCGCTTCTCTCAGCTCGGGGGAATCGGCGTCAGTTCCTCTTACGCCCGCCGGGCGGACGCGCCACGGCTCTGTCCATGGTACGGGGCTGCCGCGCAAGGGGCTTCCCCGACCGGAATCCGAGAGGGTTTCACGGGGGGTTTCGCTGGGGGGTCCGCAGGAGCGGGAAAGGCCGTGCGACCGGGTCAAAGGGGCCGTCGCGATCGTGCCCGCCGGGGTCGCCGGCGGGCAAGGAAGTTGAGCGGATTCTGAGGTTCTGACCTGCGGTTCCAGCGCTTTCAGCGGTTTCAGCGGTTTCGTTCGGCGCCCTTGGGGGTCTCCTTCTTCCTGAAGCCGATGTCCTGGTAGCGCGGGGCGGCGAACCCCCAGGCCCCCGCGTTCACCAGGTCGGCCCTGGCGGCCACGAGCTGCGGGCGCTGGTAGAGGGGGAGGGAGCCGGCCGCGGCCCAGATCCGGGCGTCGGCCTGGCGCACGAGTTCGCGGGCCTCCTCCTCGTCGAGCGTGCCCGCCGCCTGGTCGAAGAGCTGGTCGATGCGGTCGGTGCCGACGCGGGAGTAGTTCTGCTCGACCACGAGCGAGCCGTCCGAGGCCGGCTCGGGCTTGGCGAAGATCGGCCGGGCGTCGGTCGCCGGGAAGGCGGAGGCGGGCCAGGAGTAGAGGGCGAGGTCGTAGTCGCCCGAGGCGATGTGGTCCTTGAAGAAGCTCTCGTCGGAGACCTTGGTGACCTCGGTCCGGATGCCGACCGCGTCGAGCATCCGCACGACCCGGTCCCCGACCGCCCGCAGCGACTCGGAGCCCGGCCCGGACGGCAGGACGAAGCGGAGGCTGAGCGCCTTGCCGTCCTTGCCGAGGGCCTGGCCGGCTCCGGGCACGGCCACGGGAGCGGCGGTGCCGCGCGGGGCGTAGGCCCCTGCCATCCCCCGGTCGGACCCGGCGACGGGCCGGGCCCCGGCCCGCGCGGCGGAGCCCGTACCGGTGTCGAGGGCCTCGGCGCGGGCGTAGAGGGCGGCGCTCTGGCGGGCGGCGGCGGGCGCGGGGGCGAGGACGTGGGTGCCGCTCCCGGGAACGTCATCGGCGGGGACGGCGGGGACGGGGGCGGCCGGGCGGTCGCCCGGCTTGTCGTCGCCGACGATGTAGAGGCCCTCGTCGGAGGGGACGTCGCCGCTCTTCTTCCCGGCACCGGTGGGGGTGGCGGTGACGGTGCCGGCGGCCCTGTCCCCGCCGGTCTCCTCCCCCGCGCCCCCGTCGGCCTTCTCCGCGTCCTTGCGGGCCTTCTCCGCCGCGTCCTTCTCGGCCTCGCTGCCCGCCTTCGTGCCGGCCTGCTTCCTGGCCGCCCCGCCCGGGACCCAGCCCGCGTCGGCGAGGAGCGCCCGTGCCTCCTGGACGTCCTGGCCGCCGAGGGCGTCGCTGCCGTCCGCGTACGCCGCCTGCCCGGCGAGGGCCAGGTGGCTGCCGGGGGGCTCCGCCGGGAGACCGAGGGGCTTGAGCACGGACTCGGCCAGCTCCCGGCGGTCGATGGCGCGGGCCACCGCGCGCCGCACCCGTTCGTCGGAGAGCGGCCCGGACTCGCCGTTCAGGGAGAGCTGGGTGTAGGCGGGCTCCAGGGACTTGCGGACCACGTACTTCGCCAGGCCGTCCTGCGCGCTCGCGTACCGGGCGATCGCCTCCTGGTTCTTCGCGCGGGCCGCCCTGACCTCCGCGGCCCGCTCCTCGTCGGAGCCGTGGGCGAGGGCCCAGGACTTCAGGGCCTGGGAGGGGGTGATCGAGGAGCCGGGGCCGTGGGCGAGGGCGGCCTGCGCGCCGTTCCGCCCGGCGCGCGCGTCCCGGAGCGCGAGGGCGATCCGCCCGGCCGTGGAGCCGTCGATGTCGGCCAGGTCGAGCGCGCCGGCCGCGAGGGCGTCGGCCCGCTCGGAGCGGGGGACGGCCCTGAGGACGACGCTGTCGAGCTTGGCGGGCTGCCCCCACCAGCGGGGGTTGCGGGCGAGGGTCACGTCACCGGTCTCGCGGTCGACCGACTTCAGCAGGAACGGTCCGGCGGTGGCCTTCAGGGCGGTGCGCGCCCCGTCGTTGAAGGAGGCCGGGGACCCCATCACCTGCTTCGGGTAGAGGGGGGTGAAGAGGGACTGCCAGTCGGCGTACGGCTTGGAGAAGGTGACCCGGACCTCCAGGTCGTTCTTGCCGCGCTCGATCTTCTCGATCCGCTCGTAGCCGGAGTTCCGGGCGGTCCAGTACGCGGTGTCGCGACCGCTCAGGGCCCGCCACTGGGCGACGAAGTCGGGCGCCCCGATCTCGCGGCCGTCGCTCCACACCGCCTGCTGGTTGAGCTTGTAGAGGACGACCTGCTTGGGCTCGACCTCGATGACCTGCGCGGACTCCAGGTAGTCGGGGTTCCGCTGCGGCCTGCCCCGCTGGTCGAGGGTGTAGAGGGCGGGGAGCACGGCCCCGGCGATGCGGGAGGTGGCGCCGTCGGCGTCGGCCTGGAAGGCGTTGAGGGTGGCGGGGGCCGCGTCGACGGCCCAGCGCAGGGTGCCGCCGTCGGCGACCCGGTCGCGGGCGGCGGGCGCGTTGTCCTGGGCGGCGGCCGGGGCCCCGCCGTCCTCGTCGTCGGAGCTGCATCCGGCGAGGACGCTGACGCCGAGGACGGCGCTGGTGAGGGCGGCGACGGTGCGGAGCGTGCGGGAGCGGGGGCTCCTGGGGCATGTCCCCCCGCGAGGGGCGCCGATCTGGGACATGACTTGTACCCCTTCGTCCAGATTCATTCCATTTGGAGATGATCACACCTCCTGCTCATCCACTGAAAAGGAAGGAAGGAATCCAGCCAGGAAGGCGGGGCCGGGTGGCCGGAAAACGCCACTCGTGCGGCGGAACGGGAGGCGGGACGGGCGGGGGTGGCCGGTCGACGGGGGCGGGGAGGGTGGCCGGTCGGCGAGGACGGGCGGGCGGCGGGAGGGGGGACGGGCACCCCGGCCGTGCGGGTCCGGCTCCCGGGTGCCGCCACCGGAGGGTGCCCGCCCGGCACCGGCTCCGGGCGGATAGCCCGATCGCGGGCCGACATACCCGGACATAACCTCACTCTTGTGACGCGAACAGCCCCCCGAGCCCTCTTCGCGGTACTGGTGGCGGTGTGGTGGCTCGTCGTCCCCGCCGCGCCCGGCGCCCGCGCCGCCGGCCCCGGCGGCACGGACGGCACCTCCGCCTCCGACCTGATCCTGCCCGTGGTGCTGGTCGTCGGCGCCGGTGCCGTGGGCGCGTACACGTACGCCGAGCGGCGCCGGCGGATCCGGACCCGCACCACCCCTCGGGACGGACAGGGCTGGGGGCCGCCGAAGGGGCCCGCGCCGCCGTCCCTGGACGAGCTGGACGGACGGGCCCGCCGGGCCCTGGCCGCCACCGGCGAAGCCGTCCGCGCCGGCCGGGAGGAGCTGGGTCCCGCGTCGGCCCGGTTCGGCGAGGAGGCGGTCCGGCCGTTCGCCGAGGCCGTCGACTTCGCCGGGGAGCGGCTGGCGGCCTCGTTCCGGCTGCGGCGGGGACTGGACGGCGCCTCCCCCGGGGACGACGCGACCCGCCGGGCCCTGCTGGAGGAGATCCTCCGGTGCTGCGCGGAGGCGAACGAGCGGCTCGACTCCCAGGCCGGGCCCTTCGACCGGCTGCGGGCCCCGGGGCGGACCGCCGGCGAGGCCCCGGCGGACGCGCGGGAGCGCGGGTCGGGCGTGGACCGCGACGGCGCGGAACCGCAGGGCGGACGCCCTGAAGAACCTCGACGCACCCGGCCCTGGCAGTGAGCCGAACCGCTCCCGGGGCGAGGCGCGCCGGGAGCGGGGGCCGCCCGGCGGCGCCCGAGGAGTGACCCGGGGCCGTACGCGCGGGGGCGCACGTACGCGTCCCGGCGGTCGCTCCGCCGGGGCGCTCAGAACATGCTGAGGAGCTGTTCCACCGTGGGCTCCCGGTCCCCCTCGCCGTCCGGCAGGGCCAGTTCGAACCAGACGGTCTTGCCGCGCGGGGTGCGGCGCGCGCCCCAGGAGGAGCTGAGCAGTCCGACGAGCTGGAGGCCCCGGCCGCCCTCGTCGGTGTCCCGGGCCCGGCGGCGGCGGGGCTGGACCAGCCCCGCGTCCCAGACCTCGCAGACCAGGGTGCGGTCGCGCAGCAGACGCAGCCGGATCTCCCCCTCGCCGTAGCGCAGCGCGTTGGTGACGAGTTCGCTGACGAGGAGTTCGACGGTGTCGACGAGCGGTTCGAGGCCCCAGGCCGCGAGCTGGGCGCGGGCGAGTTCGCGGGCCCGGCCGACCGAACGGGGCTCCCTGGGCAGCCGCCAGTCGCCGACCGCCTCGCCGGGCAGCCCCTGGACCCTCGCCATGAGAAGGGCGATGTCGTCCTCGCCGTGTCCGGTGTTCAGGCTGGTGAGGACCCGGTCGCAGACGTCCTCCAGGGGGCGGGCGGGATCGGTGAGGACGCGCCGGAAGGCGCCGAGGCCCTCGTCCAGGGGGTGGTCGCGGGATTCGACGAGACCGTCGGTGTAGAGGGCGAGGAGGGCGCCCTCCGGCAGCTCGACCTCGACCTCCTCGAAGGGCTCGCCGCCGACCCCGAGCGGTACCCCGGGGGGCACGTCGACCAGGGCGGCCGCCTTGCCGGGCTCCACCAGGACCGGCGGCAGGTGCCCGGCGTTGGCGAAGGTGCAGCGGCGGGTGACCGGGTCGTAGACGGCGTAGACGCAGGTGGCGAGGTAGACCTCGGAGAGTTCGGGGCCGCGCGACTTGTGCGCGCGGGACTGCTGGGCGCCGATCGGCGCGCCGAGGCCGCAGGCGATCTCGTCCAGGTGGGAGAGGACCTCGGCCGGTTCCAGGTCGAGTTGGGCGAGGGTCCGGACGGCGGTGCGCAGTTCGCCCATGGCGACGGCGGCGCGCAGGCCGCGGCCCATGACGTCCCCGATGACGAGGGCGGTGCGGTGGCCGGGGAGTTCGATGACGTCGAACCAGTCGCCGCCGACCTCGGTGGCGTCGGTGCCGGGGAGGTAGCGACAGGCGATGTCGAGCCCCGCGGCCTCGGGGTCGCCGGGCGGGAGCAGGCTGCGCTGGAGGATCAGGGCCCGCTCGTGCTCGCGGCGGTAGAGGCGGGCGTTGTCGATGCAGACGGCGGCGCGGGCGGCGAGTTCGGCGGCGAGGGCCCGGTCGCGCTGGCCGAAGGGTTCGCTGCCCTTGGCGCGGGAGAACTGGACGAGGCCGATGACCGTCTCGTGGGCGGTCATCGGGACGACGAGGGTGGACTGCGCGAGATCGCCGTCGGCGCCCGGCACCGTACGGATCCGGCCCGTGCGGAGGGCCCCGGCGTACGGGGAGTTGAAGGGGTAGCGGTGGACGGACCCGACCTCGACGGGCACGGTCCCGGGCCGGCCGTCCGGCGCGTGCCCCCCGTCGCTCCGGAGGGGGGTGTCGGAGACGGCGCTGGCGAAGGCGACCCGGCGGAGTTCGGCGCTGCCGGCCCCGTGGCCGGCGTCGTGGGGGCTCCCCCACCGGCCGGGCGGTGCCTCGTCACCGGTCAGCAGGGTCTGGTAGAGGTCGACGGACGCGAGGTCGCAGAAGCCGGGCACGGCGACGTCGAGGAGTTCACGGGCGGTGGCCTCCAGGTCGAGGGAGTTGCCGATGCGGGCGCCCGCCTGGTTGAGGAGGGCCAGGTTGCGCCGGGCGCTGGCGGCTTCCCTGGCCGCGTTGTGGCGGCGGGTGATGTCGATGCCGAGGCCCGCGACGCCGATCGGGCGGCCGGATCCGCTGTGCACCCGGTAGAGGTTGACGGACCAGTGGCGGCGGTCCCTGGCGCCGGGGGCGGCGCCGACGACGCGCAGGTCGGTGACGGATTCCCCGGTCTCCAGGACCCGCCGGAGGGCGGCGGTCATCCGTTCGGCCTCGGACCGGCCGAGGTAGTCGCGGACGGTACGGCCCCGGTGGTCGTCGGCCTCGCCGCCGAAGACGGTGGCGAAGCGCCGGTTGGCCCGCTTCACGGTGAGATCGGTGTCGAAGAGGAGGAAACCGAAGGGGGACTGGCCGAATATCGCCTGGGAGGCGGCGAGGTCGGTCTCGATGCGGCGGAGGGCGCGCACGTCGACGACGACGCACAGCGCGGCCCGCTCCCCGGTCCGGGTCTCGCTCGGCATGACGTACATCTCGGCCATGCCGTGGGGCTCTTCCTCACCGGGCGCCCGGAAGGGGACGAGGCCCGTCCACTCCTCGCCGTCGAGGATCTCCTTGACCTGCTGGTAGCCGCGTTCATGCAGGTCGGCGGGCATGAACGCCTCCACGGGGTCCTTGCCCACGGCCTCTTCCGCGGTGACCCCGAAGAGCTCCGCGGCCCTCCGGCTCCACTGCTCGACCCGTCCGTCCGGACCGATCGAGAAGGAGGCCACGCGGATGTAGTCGTAGAGAGAGCCGGGCGTGCCGCTCTGCCACACGACGCCGCCCGCCGTCCCAGGTATTTCGCTCACGCGACCGTCCCCTCCAGCTCACCGCACCGGACCGGCCGTCCCCGCGGTGTGCGATGCGGCGAGTCCCGGTGGCGCGACGTCCACGATCACAGGGTGGTCCCGGTGGTCCCGCTCCGAGTACCGGTGATCGTCGTCCCTCCCTCTTTACTCACCAGGGAGAGCCAGCTCGAACCATACGGTTTTGCCGGTCGTTCCCTTGCGGGTACCCCAGCGGCGCGCGGTGCACGCCACGAGGCCGAGGCCCCGTCCCCCCTCGTCGTCGGGTCCCGGGGCCCGGGTGGTCGGCGGTTCCGGAAGCGGATCGGAGACTTCCACGAGGAGCGCCGGTGCGCGCGTCGCGTCGGTGCCGCCCGGGGGGAGCCGGGCCAGCCGGACCCCGATGGGACCGCAGGCGTACCGCAGGGAGTTGGTCACCAGCTCGCTGACCAGCAGGACGGTCACGTCGCCGAGGACGGCGTCGAGTTCCCAGGCCCGCAGGGTCTCGCGCACCGCGTGGCGGGCCGTGCGCACGGCGTCCGCCTCCGCCGGGAAGTTCCACTCGGCCCGATGGCCGTCGGTGCCGATCACACCCGATCACTTCCCCAGCCGTACGGCAGCGGAGGGCCCACGTCCTCTTGCGAGGGATCAATGGGTACATACCCACCATTCAGTGCACGTTATCCCACCGGGGGGCGGCTGCGGGCGCACGGTGGCACGAACGGCGTAGGGGCTCAGTTCCGTGCTCCTCGGGAGGGCACGGCCGGGAGCCTCAGCGCGGCTTCCGCGACGGCGGGACGGTCCTGATCGAGCCAGTCGACCGAGTCCACCTCGGGCCGGGCGAGCCAGCGCAGTTCGTCGTGGTCCTCCAGGGGGCGCGGCTCGCCGGAGAGCAGGCGGGCGGTCCACACGCGCAGCACGTACCCGGGCTTCAGCGGCCACTCGCCGGGGATGCGCTCCCCCGGTTCGGCCTCCACGCCCAGCTCCTCCCGGAGCTCCCGGACCAGGGCCTCCTCCGGGGACTCGCCCGGTTCGACCTTGCCGCCGGGCAGTTCCCAGCGGCCGGCCAGGTCGGCGGGGGCGCTGCGCCGCGCGGCGAGCAGACGTCCCCGGTCGTACAGGGCGCCCGCGACGACGACCACGACCCCGGCGTCCCGGTCGGGACCGGGGGCGCGGCGGGACTCGTGGGGCGCGGCGGGGCCGGTGGCGCGTTCCGTCATGGACGCGAGCGTAGCCGGGTGCGGACGGCGTCCCACGGGGCCCGGGGACCGCCGCGCTCAGAGGGCGGGGCTGCCGACGCGCTCGATGCAGTAGAGCCGCTGGTGGCCGCGGTCGTCGAGGCTGTCCGCGACCTTCTGCGCCTCGTCCCGGGTCGCGTACCGCCCCACCCGGTAACGGTTGCCGTTCTCGTCCTGCCGTATGACGTGCCAGGGGAGGACAGGGCCGCTGTCGGTCATCAGGCTTCTCCCTCCGCCGCTCCGGGCGTCGCCGAGGATCTCCGGGAAACCGCGATCCGCATATGCCGAAGCTTACGCCTGACCTTCACACAGCGGATATGAGTTTTCACGAAGAGGCACGGATCGGCCGGTTACTGACGGAGGGAGGCCGAAGCCGTGCCACGGACCGGCTCCGGGACGGCGGGCGGGGGCGGAAGGAAGGGGGCGCGACCGTCCGGCGCGGGCGGAGGGAACGGGGCGTCGCGGGCCTGCGCGGGCGGAAGGAGCGGGGCGTGGCGGTCCGGCGCCCGCTCGGGCGGGGGAAGCCGGCCCCTCTCACCGCTCCACCGCCCCCTTCACGTCGCGTCGCGTCGCGTCACTTCACTTCACTTCACTTCACTTCACTTCACCGGCAAGTGGTACGCGATCCGGTAGCGGTCGGCCGGGACCACGACGTCCGCCGTCTCGACGGCGCGCCCCGACGCGTAGTAGGTCCGCTCCACGACCATCACCACGTGGCCCGGGACCCCGCCGAGCGCCAGGAGTTCCTCCGCGAGGCCCGGCCGGGCGCCGACCTCCTCCACCACGTTGTCCACGACGACGTCGATGGCGGCCATCCGCTCGACGACGCCGCAGCCGCCCAGGGGGCCCTCCTCCGGCAGCATGACCGGGGTCCGGCCGGTGACGGCCAGGGGCTCCCACGAGGTGGAGACCATCATGGGCTCGCCGCCGTCCCGGTACACGTACCGCGTGCGCATCACCCGCTCCCCCCGCTCGATGCCGAGCCGCTCGGCCACCTCGGCGCTCGCGGGCTCCTGCTCGCTGTTCGACTCCCAGGTGCCCCGGGCCCCTTCGGCCGCCTGCTCCTGGCGGAAGGGGCTGGCGCCGGTGGCGGGACGGTAGCCGGAGCGGGCGATCCGGCGCGGCACCGGGCGCTCCCGCACGTACGTCCCCGAGCCCGAGCGGCCCTCCACGAGCCCCTCGGCCATCAGTACCTTGCGGGCTTCCAGTGCGACGGTGTCCGACACCCCGTACTCCTCGCGGATGCGTGCCTGCGAGGGGAGGCGGGTATGAGGCGGAAGCGAGCCGTTGGCGATCTTCTCCCTCAGATCGCTCGCCACGCGCAGGTAGGCGGGCTGCTCACCGAACGTCACTGGACACTCCCCTCAGGTTGACTGTCAGCTACAGACTGACAACCGAGGGTCGCGAACCGCAAGCATGGGCCAGAGTTTCACTCGAAGTGATGAAGCTGGGCGGTCGCCCCGGTCCGACGGCCCGCCGCCGGGCCGGACGCGCGACGCGAAGGGGGCGGCCGCCCGCCGGCGGCCGCCCCCTCGGGACTCATGCCCCGCGCGTCCGGCGCGGAGCGGGATCGGTCCGGGTCAGAACTGCAGTCCCCAGGAGTCGATCCTTCCGGTGTCGTAGGTCGCGTTGTCCGTGACCCGCAGCTTCCACGTGCCGTTGGCGACCTCCGAGGAGGCGTCCACGGTGTACGTGGTGTTGATGTTGTCCGCGCTGCCGCCGGTGCCGAACGCCTTCAGCGTGTACGCCGAACCGTCGGGGGCGACGAGCTGGACCTGGAGGTCACCGATGTAGGTGTGGACGATGTTCACCGGCACCTTGAGGGCGGCGGGGGCGTTGCCGGTGACGCCGGTGACGGTGATCGGGGACTCGACGGTCGCCCGGTCGGGGACGGCGTAGTCCGTGGTGTTCTCGAAGTTCTTGCCGGTGGGCGGCGGGGTGGTGCCGCCGTCACCGACGTACAGGAGCTTGTTCGGGGAGCCGGAGCCCGGGTTGGTCACGACGTTCGGGGTGGCCGCGGCCGCCAGGGCCGCCGAGACCTGGGCCGGGGTCGCCGTCGGGTTGGCGGCGAGGTACAGCGCGGCGGCACCGGCGACGTGGGGGGACGCCATGGACGTGCCGGAGATGGTGTTGGTGGCGGAGTCGCCGGAGTTCCAGGCCGAGGTGATGGAGGAGCCCGGGGCGAAGAGGTCCAGTATCGAACCGTAGTTGGAGTAGCTCGCCCGGGCGTCGGAGCTCGTGGTGGCGCCGACCGTAATGGCCTCCGCGACCCGCGCCGGCGAGTAGTTGGAGGCGTTGGCGCCGTCGTTGCCCGCCGCGACCGCGTAGGTGATCCCGGAGGCGATGGAGGTGCGGACGGCCTCGTCGAGGACGCTGTCCACGCCGCCGCCGAGGCTCATGTTGGCGACGGCCGGCTTCACGGCGTTCTTCGTCACCCAGTCGATGCCCGCGACGACCTGCTCGGTCGTGCCGGAACCGGAGTTGTCGAGGACGCGGACGCCGACGACCTTCGCCTTCTTGGCGACGCCGTAGGAGCTGCCCGCGACGGTGCCCGCGACGTGGGTGCCGTGGCCGTGGCCGTCCTGGGCGACGTTGTCGTTGTCGATGGCGTCGTAGCCGTTGGCGGCGCGCCCGCCGAAGTCGCCGTGGCTGATGCGCACGCCGGTGTCGATGACGTACGCGGTGACGCCCTGCCCCCCGGCGTCCGGGTAGGTGTAGTTCTGGTTGAGCGGAAGGGCCTTCTGGTCGATCCGGTCGAGGCCCCAGGACGGCGGGGAGGGTTGCGTGGCGTCGATCGTGAAGACCCGGTTCTGGACGACGGACTTCACGGCCGGGTCGGCCGCGAGCTTCCTCGCCTGCGCCTCGGAGAGCTGCACGGAGTAGCCGTTGACCGCCGAGGTGTACGTCCGCTTGATCTTCGCGCCGAACCTGGCGGCGACCGCGCGGCCCGCGGCCGTCTCGGCCGGTGCCGACTCGTCGAGGGTGACGATGTAGCTGCCGGGGACGGTGCCCTCGGCCCCGGCGTTCTCGATGACGCCTTCCGGGGCGGCCGGGGCGGCGGTGGCGGGCAGGGCGGAGAGGGAGCCGAGGGCGAGGGCGGCGACGGCGATGGCCGAGGCGGTGGCGATTCTGCGACGCGAGTCACGCATCACTGACATGCGAGGGGTCCTCCTCATCGGGGCGCGCTTCCGTGGCGGCGCGCTTCTGTGGGGGGTTGTCGTGGGGGGTGCCTGTGTGGGGGGTGTGGGGGGTTGTGGGGGGCGGGTTTCCGTGGGGGGTGCGTCGCCGCGGGAGCGTGCCGTCACGGCGGTTGCGACATGGACATGACAAGACAGCGTGAGGCGTACACGCCGTTTCGAACGTCCGGCCGTCGAGCGAAAGATTGGCTGATCCACAGGAATCGCACAAGGGTGCCCGACTTCCCGCAACACGCGCGCCACACGGCCGTCGCCCCGGCCCCGGCTCCACCCGCGCGCCCCCTTCGCCGCCGGGCCGACCCGCCCGCGACCGCGCTCACCTGGGACGGTCCGAAGCGCCGGGGCCTCCGGGGGTCCCGGCCGCGCGGGTGCGCCGGCCGCCCTCCCGCCCCTCGCGCCACGAAGGAATTCATCGTGCCGACACGAGAGGGGAGTTGCCCTCGCCGCCGCGCGCCGTACGCCACCGGGGCGGGCGACGCGCCCCCGGCGGCACCGGGGAACAGGTCCGCGCCGCCCAGGGGGTCCTGGCGCGGCGCGGTCTCTTCGGGGTGGTCGGGAGGGGGCGGGCGGCGACGGGCCTGCCCCGCCCCACCGTGGTGCCGCCGTGCGGGACGGGACAGGACAGGAGGGGACGGGAAGGGACGGAAGGGGACAGGACGGGGCGAAGACGCGGGGCCCGTGCTCCGGGCCCCCGCCCCGTACCGGTCAGAACTCGTCGGCGCCGTTGCGCAGCTCGTGCGTCCAGTAGCCCGTCTTCGCGGCGGCCTCGTCGACCGCGAGGCCGCCGGCCGGGGCCTTGACGACGATGCTGCCCTCGGCCGGACCGTCGGTGGCGAAGAGGTTCACGTTGAACTCCGTCACGACCTTGTTGTCCTCGTGGACACCGCCGAGGGCGACGCGCACGTTGGCGTACGCGGGCTGGCCGGCCTTCAGGACGACCGGGGCGGCCGGCTTGCTCTTCGCGACGGCCGGGATGTCCTTGGCCGTCTGGATCGGGCCGAAGGCGAGCAGCGGGTACTTCAGGAGGGTGCAGGTGCGGCCGGAGGTGTTGGTGGCCGTGAGGACGATGTGCTCGGTCGGGACCTCGTCCGCCTTCGCCGCCGTGATCCTGATGTCGCCGCGGGCGCAGGCCGGGGCCTTGGTGGAGGACGTGCCGCCGCCGGTGGAACCGGTCGAGGCGGTGGTGGTCTTGCCCCCGCCCGTGGAGCCGCCGGTCGAGGAGCCACCGGTCGAGGAGCCACCGGCCGAGGAGCCACCGGCCGAGGAGCCACCGGCCGAGCCGCCGGCGGAACCGGCGTCCGGGGTGGCGGCGGAACCGCCCGTGGCGGTGGTCTGGCCGGCGGCGGTCCCGGCGGCCGCGGCCGACGGCTGGGCGGCGGCGTTGGCGCTGCCCGCGTCCTTGGCCCCGGTGTCGGAGCCCCCGCAGGCGGTCAGGCCCAGCGAGAGGGCGGCGATGGCGGCGGCGGCCAGGACGGTGTTCTTGCGGTGGTTGCGCATAGTGGTTCTCCCCCGTAAACGCGGTCGGACGGCGGGCGCTCGGTACTCGCGCGCCGGGGCACCCTTCCGGTGCCTTCGCACCGGTTCGTCGTTCGGTGCTGCATCCAGCTTTCCGCCTCGTACTGCCGTCCCGCTTACGCGCCGCTAACGATCCGCTGACAGGCGCGAGAGACGGGCGGCCGCCCGTGCCGAGCCCTCGGTGAAACCGGCCGCGTCGGACGCCACGATGGCGCGTTCCAGCTGGTCGGCGGCCTCTTCGAGGCGCCCGATCCCGGCCAGTGCCTCGCCCCGGACGATCTGGAGGTTGGCCCGTACGACGACCGCGTCGGGTGCGGCGAGCTCCTCCGCGCGGAGGGCGTGGGCGAGCGCCGCCTCGTACTCCTCCGCCTTCAGGCAGTGGGCCGCCAGGTGCTGGAGGGTCAGCACCTGGGTGGAGGGGTGGCCGGTGCGGTCGGCGAGGGAGACCGCGTGCAGCATGAGCAGCCCGGCCCGCTCGTGCTCGCCGGTCGCGTCCAGGACGGCGGCGTGGTTGACGTAGGCGATCGCCTCGCTGATCGCGTCGCCCGCCCGGGCGGCCAGGCCGGGGGCCTTCTCCAGGTGGACGAGCGCCTCGGCGTTCCGGCCCTCCGCGTGCAGCACCCAGCCGAGCAGCGCCCGGGCCCGGGACTGCGCGTCGACGTCGCCCACCTGCTCGGCGGAGGCGAGCCCGGCCTCCAGGACCGGCGTCCAGCCGTCCCCGATGCGCGAGAGCATCAGCGGCCACTGCACCAGGGCGAGCCGCCAGGCCCGGTCGTGCAGACCGAGGGCCGCCGCGGTGGTGACCGCGCCCTCCAGCGCGGCGCGCTCCGCCGCGTACCACTCCAGGGCCGCCGTACGGTCCTCGAACTCCCGGACCCCGGCGGGCCGCCGGGCGTCGGCGGGCAGCGCGTAGCAGGGCTGGGAGCCCGGCTCCGCGGCGGCGTCGGCCGCCAGGCCCGTGTAGAGGTAGTGGTCGAGGAGGCGGATCAGCCCCTCGGGGTCGGCCTGCGGGGCGAGGTGGCGGGCGTAGAGGCGCACCAGGTCGTGCGGGGTCCAGCGGCCGGGAACGGACTCGGTGAGCAGGTGCGCGGCCGCGAGCCGGTCCAGGTCGGCGGACGCCTGGACCGGCGAGGTCCCGGCGAGCGCGCCCGCCGCGAACCGGTCCAGGTCGGCCCCGGTGTGCAGGCCGATCGCGCGGAACATGCGGGCGGCGGAGTCGGGCAGTTGCTGCACGGTGAGGCGCAGCGCGGCGGAGACACCCCGGTCCTCCACGTCGAGCAGGCTCAACCTGCTCTGCTCGTCGGCGAGTTCGCCGACCATCGCGCCGAGGGTCCAGGCCGGCCGCTCGGCGAGCCGGGCCGCCGTCACCCGCAGCGCGAGCGGCAGCCCGTCGCAGAGCCCGGCGAGCCGCGCGGCGGCGGCGGGCTCGGCGGCGATCCGGTCCGCGCCGAGGACGGTGGCCAGCAGGGCGGCGCCGTCGGCCTCCGGCAGGTGGCCGAGCGGCATCGGGCGGGCGGCGTCGGAGGCGATGAGGCCGCCGAGCCGGTCGCGGCTGGTGACGAGCGTCGCGCAGTGGTCGCCGCCGGGCAGCAGCGGCCGGACCTGCTCGGAGGAGCGCGCGTTGTCGAGGACGACGAGCAGCCTGCGCTCGGCGGTCAGGGAGCGGAACAGCGCGCCGCGCGCCTCGACGCCCTCCGGCATCCGCTGCGGCGGGACGCCGAGCGCGAGCAGGAAGTCGCGCAGGACGGCGGCGGTCTCGGGCGCGGGGGTCTCGCTGAACCCCTTCAGGTCGGCGAAGAGCCGCCCGTCCGGGAAGTCCGCGCGCCGCTCGTACGCCCAGTGGACCGCGAAGGAGGTCTTGCCGACGCCGGCGGGACCGGTGACGAGGCAGACCGGCCCGTCCCCGCCGCGCACCGCCCGGTCGAGGGCGGCCAGCTCGGCGCCGCGTCCGGTGAAGCCGCGCGGCGCCCGCGGCAGGCCCTCCGGCGCCGGGACCCGGACGGCCGCGACGGGACGCGGCGCGGTGGCGGGCTCGGCGGAGCGGAGCAGGGTGGCGTACGCCGCGCAGAGCGCCTCACCGGGATCGACGCCCAGCTCCTCGGCGAGCAGCCGGCGGGTCCTGTGGTACCAGTCGATGGCGTCCGACTGGCGCCCGGAACGGCCGAGGGCCAGCATCAGGGCGGCCGCCAGGGACTCGCGCAGGGGGTGGGCGACGGCCTCGGTACGGAGCACCGCGGCGGCCCTGGCGTGCTCGCCGAGCTGCCCGTACGCCTGCGCCAGCGCCTCCACGGAGGCGAGCCGCAGCTCCTCCAGCCCACTGGCGGCCGCTTCCAGGGTGCGGCTGTGGACGGTGCCGGTGAGCGCCGGGCCCTGCCAGTACGACAGCGCCTCCCGCAGCATCCGCACCGCGTCGGCGGGCTGCCGCTGCACCCCGGCGAGCCCCACCAGCTCCTCGAACCGGTGCACGTCCACCAGCGACTCCGGCATCCGCAGCACGTACGCCGAACCCTGGGTGGCCAGCTCGACCCCGTACGCCTCGGCCCCGTGCTCGGCGAGCAGGGCCCGCAGCCGCGAGACGTGCCCCTGGAGGACGGTCTTGGCGTGGACGGGCGGCTCCTCCTCCCACAGGGCGTCGATCAACTGACCGACGTTCACGGCACTGTTGGGCCGCAGGAGGAGCATGGCGAGGAGACTGGACCGCTTGGCGGGTCCCAGGGCTACCTCCCCGTCCTCCGTCACCATCGCGACGGAGCCGAGCAGCCGGAACTCCACCTTGCGTACCTCCGCTGTCACTCTCCCCGTTTTCCCCGGCAGTCGAGGATACGTGGGGGACGGGGGCCGATCGCACGGAGCGGGGCCCTCCGGGACCAAGGTGACCGAAACCACGACGCGGGGGCGCCGGGGGCGGGGCCTCCCCGCAGGCGGTACCGCATGACGTGCGGCCCCCGGCGCCTTCGGGAGGGGGCCGGGCGGGGGACGGCGGGGACCGCCGGACGGCGGCTCCCCTTCCTGCCGCGACTCGACCGGCACGCCTTCACCCTTTGTCGTTTTCGATCACTTTGCTCCCGTCCCGGTCCACTCCGGTCACCATGGAGAGCGGTCGGAGGACGGCGGAGAACAGAAGAGGCAACGGGCAACCCCGCCGAACCCCGATTCCCGAGGCGTGCCCCGTGCCAAACTCACTCCCGGATGCAGAAAGAAACGGCTCCGTCACCACGCGTGTTCCCCGTCCGTCGCCATGCCGGTCGACGGACACCGAACGAAAGTCCCCCGTGCGAGTGCACAGCTCTCACGGCTGCCGTCCAAGAGGAGGTTGACGATGAGCACAGATTTACGTTTCGGCCCGGAACTGCGCCGCTTACGACAGGAAGCGGGGCTTACTCTCACCGAGTTCTCCGCGGCGCTCAACTACGACAAGGGGCACCTGAGCAAGGTCGAGCGCGGGGAGCGCTCCGCGTCCCCAGAACTGGCCCGCCGGTGCGACGCCTTCCTCGGCGCGAACGGCGATCTGCAGCGCCTGGCCGTCCGTCCCGAGGCCGGCCCGGACACCGCCGGGGCCCCCGCCGCTCCGGGTCCCTGGCTCATCGGGCGCCGGGCGGTCCTCTCCGCGGGCACGGGGGCGCTGATCGACCTCGGCCTGAAACTCGGTGATCGGGCGTCCTCCACCGCCGATCCCCTCCTTCCCTCTTTCCGCGCGCAGTTCGATCAACTGCGCCTGCTCGGCCAGTCCACCGCGCCGAGGGTCCTACTCCCCCTGCTGGAGACGCAGACCCGCACGGTCGCGGGGCTGGCCGTCGACGCTGCGCCCGCCACCCGGGCCTCCGTGCTCCTGCTCGCGTCGCGGTTCGCGGAGTTCACCGGCTGGATGGCCCAGGAGGCCGGAGACGGCGACGCGGCGTTCGGCTGGACCGGAGAGGCCGCCGAACTGGCGCGTGCCGGCGGCGATCCGCACCTCGGTTCCTACGCGCTCGTGCGGCGCGCCCTGGTCACGCTCTACAGCGGGGACTCCGCGAGCACCGTCGCCCTGGCCCGTCGTGCCCAGAGCGGGGAGCTCCCGCCGCGCATCCGGGGGCTCGCGGCCCAGCGGGAGGCACAGGGCCACGCGCTCGTCGGTGACGAACGCGACTGCCTGCGCAGTCTCGACAGGGCACGCGAGCTGCTCGACGGCGACGACGCCCGCAGCGGCACCGGGCCGGTGATCGGCACCACCCACGTGAGCGATCCGGCGGCGATGACGACCGGCTGGTGCCTGTACGACCTCGGCCGCCCCAAGGCCGCCGCCGAGGTCCTCGACCGGGAGTGCCGCCGCCTCCCGCCGCACGCGCTGCGGACCCGCGCCCGGTACGGCTTCCGCAGGTCACTGGCCCACGCCGCCTCCGGGGAGGTCGAGCACGCGTGCGCGATCGCGAGGGAGTTCCTGGAAGTGATGCCGGCGGTGCCCTCGGCGACGGTGAACAGCGACGTCCGGCGTCTCGCGCGGGAGCTCCACCGGTTCCGGACCAGCCGGGCCGTACGCGATCTGCAACCGGCGCTGGCACGGGTACTCGCCCCCGCGCACGGCTGACGCCGTCCCCCGCGACCGGCACCGGTCCGAGCCGTCCGGCGCGCCGGGCCGTCCGGACCGCCCGGTCTCCTCGGCCCCCACGGCCTTCGCCGGGGTCCCTCCTCCCCGCCCGACACGTCGCACCGCGCCCCGGCCTCTTCGGGGCCGCCCACGCGCGGTGACGTGCCGAGCGGCGCACCTCCGTCCGCACGCCCTCCCATGGACGCGCCGGGCCGTGCCGTCACGCGGCCGGAACCTCATGGCCCGGACGGGCCGGGCTTCCAGGAGCCCCGGCCCGCGGCCGCCGCGTCCGCACCTCTCCCCCGTCCTCCTCCCACGAAGGGAATTTCCATGCCCGATGTCTTCGTCAACTACCGCACGGGTGACGAGGAAACCGCTGCGGCCATGATCGCGCGGGAGCTCTCCCGCCGGTTCGGACCCGAGCGGATCTTCTTCGCCAGCGACTCGATCGAGGCCGGACGCCGCTTCCCGGCGGAACTGGCCAGGGCGCTGGAGGAGTGCGAAGCGCTCCTCGCCGTGATCGGCCCGCGCTGGGCGGAGGTACGGGGGGCCGACGGCCGCCCCGCTCTCGAAGCCGAACAGGACTGGACGCGTCGTGAGATCCGTACCGCCCTCGACCGCGGAGACCTGGTGGTCCCCGTGCTCGTCGGGAGGGCCACGAGAATCGACCCCGCCGTCCTCCCGGAGGACCTCCGGGAGTTGGCGGACTGCCAGTACAGGCGGTTCGACCACCGCAACGCCGCGGCGGACCTGGCGGCGCTCGGCGACGCCCTCGCCCGGCTGCTGCCCGAGCTGGGCGCGGAGGACCGCGACGCCCGCGCGGCACGGGAGCGGGGAGAGGCGAAGACCCGCGAGAAGCCGGCCCGGGACGCCGGGCACGCCAGGATGCGGACACGCGATGTCGAACAGCGCGTGCGTGGTGGCATCGGAAATCTCAACGGAGAGCTGTCCGGCACCTTCGTCAACGAGCCGCGGGGCCCCGTGCACACCGGCCGGGGCAGTCAGTACAACGCCCCGCACTTCGAGGGTGACAACACCGGGGTCCAGTTCACCGCGGGCGACAACAGCGGCACGGTCCACCAGCGCTTCGAGCGCGAGCGCCGGCGCGCGGACGACGGACGATGACCGAGCGGGACCACGTCACCGTCAACGATCCGCGTGGCCCGGTGAACAACGGTGCGGGACCCCAGACCATCTACTACGGCGTCGCCCCGGACTGGATGATCCGCAGAGGGGCCGAAACCCTGCGGATCACCCGCGAGGACCGGCTGCGGCTGGCCGACCGCTTCGCTCCGCCACGGGGTTACCGCATCGCCGCCGACCACCTGGAGAAGCCCGGATCGGTGGTGCTCCTGAAGGCATCGCCCGGCACCGGCCGCCGTGCCGCGGCGATCATGCTGCTGCACGGAATCGGTGAGGACGGGGGCACCGACGAGGAGGAGGCCCGGTTCGAGGAGCTTCCCGCCACGGAACCGGAGAGGGGGGAGGAACCCCTCGCCCCCGGTGAGGGGGACCGCTTCCTGCTCGACCTCTCCGGAATCACCGACGCGGGGACGTACGCCGGGGCCCAGCGCCGCCTGGCCGCACACCGTTCGCAGGTCCAGGAGGCGGGGGCCCACATGGTCGTCGTCCTGCCGTCGGGCATGGAGCACGCCCACCCCCCGGACCTCGAACCGCACGTGGTGACCCTGGAGCGTCCCCGGGGCATCGCGGTCGTCACCCGCCATCTCCGCATGGACCGGATGCCCTTCCGCCCTGCGGACCTGGGGAGCGCCGACCTCCGCCCCCTGCTCGACCGCGCTCCCGTCCGGGAACTGGCGCGTCTCGCGATGCTGGTGAGGAGCGCCCGCGACAGCGGACGGTTCGGCGCCGACTTCGCGGGGTGGCTCGACCAGGCGATGCATGCGGTGACCGACCGCGCCGATGACGTGCGCCGGCAGATGACCGACGTGCGCACCGCGCCCGAACGGGCCCTGCTGCTCGCTGCGGCGGTGTTCGAGGAGGCCACCGCCGACACCGTCTACGAGGCGTGGCAAGGCCTGATGAGGACGGTGGGACATGCCGAGGAGGCGACCACCGAGCTCGCCCGGACGGACTTCGGGGAACGGCTGGCGGCGCTCGGGATCGACCGGAGCCCCGGCGGGCGGCTCCGCTTCGGGAACCTGGCCCACGCCGACGCGGTACGAACGTACTTCTGGACGAACTTCCCCGGGCTGCGCCACGACCTCAGGAACTGGGTCGGCGAGGGCGTGGAACTCCCCGGTCTGACCGCCGACGACCGGATGAACGTCGTCGTCCGCTTCGGCGAGCAGGCCCTGGCCGCCGGACGGCCCGACCATCTTTTCGACCTGGTGGTCCGCTGGGCGGACAAAGCGCCCGGGGCGTCCTGCGACCAGCGGGCGCTGGCGGCCCTCGAACTCGGCCTCAACCACCAGGAGTCCGGGGAATGGTTCCGCAGACGGACGTACAAGTGCGCGACGTCCGGTTTCCTGTCGGAGGGCCTTGTCCGCGTTCTGACCGCCGCCTGCGTCCAGAGCATCGGAGCGACGCACCCGGACCAGGCGGTGGTGCGGCTCCATCATCTCGCCGTACGGGGCGGTGGGGCGGCGCGCGAGGCCGGCACGGAGCTCCTCGGCCTCGTGGGCCGCGACCCCCGGCTCTACCGGCTGCTGGTCGTCCGCCTGCTGAACCGGACGGGACGGGAGTCACGAGAAGCGGAGCCCCATCTCCGCCTGCTCACCGAACTGTTGACGAGCGACCGGGTACCCGATCCACCGCTGTGGCCGGACCTGTTCCGGGGCTGGGCGGCGGTCTTCTCGCAGCCGCCGACGGAACTCTGGAACCCCTTGGTGAGGAGTTGGCTGAACGCCGTGGCGGCCGACGGTACGCGGGAGATGGCGCTGGAGGTGATGGTCGGGGCGACGCACGGCCGCGTGCCCGCTCTCCGCCGCCTCTACACCATCGCCCGCACCTGGGAGGAGTCCGCACGCCATCCGTACCGGACGGCCGTCGCCACCCGCTTCTGGCAGCACATCGACCACGCGCAGTACGCCCGCACGGAGAGCACTGAGCGTGCGGGCGCCGGACCACGGACTACGGAAGAGGCACGATGAGACACCGCTTTCCCGGCCTGCTGGCCGTCGCTCTCTGCGGCACCGCACCGGCCGTGCTCGGAAACCTCCTGCACTGGTCGGCGTGGCTGTGGGGCTTCATGTCCATGGTCGCGGTCTCGGGTTCCCTATTGCTCGCGATGGCCCTCTCCGGCGGTGACCGCGCGACGACCGACCCGTACGCGTCCGGGGAACCCGAGTCGCCCTCGGAGCCGGCGGAGCCGCCCTACCAGGAGACGCGGGTGGTCGACGCGACGCTGCCGAGCGCGGCGGGGGACTACGACTTCCTCTTCTCCGCCACCGTGTGGTGGAGGCCGTGCCCGGACCAGGCCGACCGGTCCGACGGGGCCTCTCCGGCTCTCGCCGTGTCCTCGATCGTCAACCGGGCCGTGGAGGTCGTCTGCCGCGAGGAGCCCGGACGGGCGAGCTTCGCGCGGTACCTCCTGGAAGGAGAGCTGGGCGTCCCGCTCCGGGACCGGAGCGGACGGGTGGAAGCGCTGGCGGCCGACGTGACGCTGACCCTCGCTCCCGCCGACCGGGAACGCCTGCGGAAGCTGAGCGACCTCCGCAAGGACGAGGAGCTCTGGGAGCACGAACGCCAGCACGAGCGCAACAAACGGCGTTACCTCGGTGACGACGTGCTCAAGAGCACGGGCAGCGCGGTGGTGTGGTGGCTGGCCCGCCACGAGGACGAGATCGAGAGGGCGGTCGACATGATCGGTCCGCTCGCCCGGATCACGGCGGCGGCCAACGACGAGGAAGTACCCGAGCTCTTCCGGCACCTCCTCGTCCCACCCGTGGACACGCGCACGGAAGCGACCGTCGGAGGGTCTCCGTGGGACGGGCACGGCCAAAGGGAAGGGACGTTCACCCGTGAGGAGGAACTGGGGGTCTCGGACCGGTTGGTGCTGCTCCTGACGGCCGTGGGGCTGAAGCCGGACATGGAGGGCTACACGGTGTTCGTGCACCGTGTGGTGCGGAGCCTGGAGGCGGAGGGGCTGGACGAGGCCGCCGAGGAGATCAGGCGGAACCTCCTCCCGGCACCGGACGAGGACGGGGGCGAAAGGCCGGAGGGCGGCCCCTCGGACGACGGGGACCCCACGGGCCCCCGGTCACCGCGCTTCCCGGACTCCGGAGGCTTCCCGTTCGCCGACGCGGCCACGGCCCCGGGCGCCGGGGCGGGCGCGTTCACGTCCGGAGCGGCGGAGAACGGCACGGACGAGTGGCACCGGGACGGGTACGGGGCGAGCGAGGACGGCCCGGCGTCCCCGTACCACTGGCACGCCTCACACACCCGGCACCGGCCCGCCGCATCCTGCGCGGGGGACGAGTACGGCGAGGACGAGGCCTGATCCGGCAGGCGACCGGTCCCGGGCTCCCCTTCACCGCACGCCGCGGCGGGGAGCCCTTCCGCTCCCGGGCCCCGCTCCCCTTCCGCGACGCTGTCGTCCGCCACGGACCGGCACGGAAACCACCGGTGTGCCGGTGGCATCCCCGCGCAGCCTCTTCGGCCCGCGGGTGGACGGACGAGCCCCGGCGCCTTCCCCGTACGAGGGAGTCCGCAATGATCCGGCTTACGCCTCCCCGTACGAGGCGCTCGGCTCCCCCCACTCGTCGGTCTGCTGGGGGTTCGGGAGTTCCGTCAGCACGTCCTCCTGATGGCGCCGCAGATAGACCGGGGCCACGGCCTTGCGGAAGGCGACCGATCCGACCGCCCAGGACCGCTTGGTCTTCGGGTTCTTCACGAAGTGCGCTTCGTCGACCACCAGCAGCCCGACCTCCCCGTCGCCCGGCGCGGGGAAGCCGCGCAGCGCGTCGAGCGTGGTCACCCCGACGCCGCCCCGCTCCTTCCAGTCGGCGAACGCGTCGTGCCTGTCGGGACCGTGGAGCACCCATGACGCGCAAGGTGCTGGGGGCCTCGATCTCCCGTGTCCAGTTCACGAGGACGCTCGCCGGGCGGACGACCACGAAGTGGCTCCGTCCCCCGGCGGCCGGGGGGGCGAGGACGCCGGCCGCCGGCCCGGTCGAGGCGGAGGGGTGCCCCGGCGAGTGCGGGGGGGGCGTTTCGGCGTGCCGTCGGCGTCCGCCGGAGAAGGAGCGGAGGGGAGCGAGTGAGGATCTTCGTAAATGCCTCGACATCGGACGCGGTGATCGGGGACGCTTCGCGCGATGACAAGAATCGACGACACACCGCCCGCGTGGGACGAGCGCACCCAGCTCACCACGTTCCTCGACTACGCGCGGGACACCGCCCGCGCCAAGTGCGAGGGCGTCTCCGCGGAGAACGCCCGCAGGGCGCTCCTGCCGGGCTCACCGCTGATGACCGTGAGCGGAGTGATCAACCACCTCCGCTGGGTCGAGTACTACTGGTTCCAGGTGGTCTTCCTCGGCGAGGAGGACCGGGCCCCGATGACGGACGAGGACCCGGACCGCGAGATGCGGATCGCCGTCGACTTCCCGCTCGCGCGGTTGCTCGACGAGTACGCCGAACAGAGCGCCCGCCACCGCGAACTGGTCGCCGGGACCGACCTGGACGAGCGGGCCGAGCGAACCATCCGCGACGGTCTCCGCGTCGATCTGCGCTGGATCCTGCTCCACCTCGTGGAGGAGACCGCCCGCCACAACGGCCACCTGGACATCCTGCGCGAGATGCTCGACGGCACGACCGGCTACTGACGGGCGCGGAAGCCGCCCGGTCCGACGTCCGGGCGGGGCGGTCACGGCCTCCGGCGGGCGACGCCCCGGCCGCCGGCGCTCCTCACATCGCCGTCTCGGCCGAAGCCTCCTCTCCCTCCTCCACGACGCCCAGGTCGGAGTGGTCCAGGAGGTCGGTCTGCGCGATGAGGTAGGCGAGCTGCGCGCGGCTGCGGCTGCCGAGGACTTCCGAGGTCTTCTGGACGTGGGTGCCCACCGTCCGCCTGCTGATGCCCAGGCGTCCCGCGATCGCCTCGTCGGTGTAGCCCTCGACCATGAGCCTCAGCACGGCCCTTCGGGTCTCGTTGGTGAGGGGCGGCGGGCGCAGCCGGGAAGGGGCCTCGCCCACGACCGCCGCACGGCTCCAGGCCAGCTCGAAGCCCTTCACCAGATAGTCGATGATGCTGGGGTGCCGGATGACCAGCGCGGACTGGCGGCGGTCGTGCGGGCCGGGCATGAAGGCCGTCTTGCCGTCGCACACGATCAGCCGCTCGAACACCTCGTCGATCGTCCTGACCTCCGCGCCCGCGGCCACCACCCGCTCGATGTAGGAGAGCGTGGGGCCGTGTCCCCGTACCGTGTGCTGGTACAACGTGCGCTGTTTGACGCCGCGGGCGGCCAGGGCGAGATCGCGCGGCAGGGCCTCGGCGAGGAGTTCGGGCGAACGGCCGCCGTTGGGCTGGGCTGTCAGCAGCTCCTCGCGGCAGGACTGCACCGCCTCTTCCAGGACGGCCGCGATCACGCTTTCGCCGGAGAGCACCTGGATCGAGGTGTCGCCGTCCTGCTGAACCTCCGTGTAGACGGCCTCCGCCCGGGCCATCGTGGCGCGGATCGCCATCAGGGTGTCCTGGTGCTCCGCGATGGCCCGCTTGATCGGCCGGGAAAGTGAGGCAGCGGCAAGGTCCGGGGGGACCGGAGTGAGGGAGTCCGGGTTGTCCGGCAGGAACCGGAGCAACCCCAGCTCGATCAGGCAGTCGGGTATCCGGTCCGCCGTGGCACCATCCGCCGCCAGCGCCTCGCGGTAGCGCTTCAGGCCTGCCTCGCACAGCTCAGGGAGCTTCATCACCCCCACCTGATCATGTTCTGTACACATTTGTCCACCCTTCACGTTCTTGCACTGCCCACTCATGATGCCATTCGAGCCTTCACTCGTGGCGAACGGCGGTGGATGATTCTTAACACCGCAACGGTGAACTCAGTTTTTGAGTCGAGGGGGAATCATGATTAACCGCATTCGCATCATCCTTGTCGCGCACGGAACGGCCGCCCTGCTGGCCTTCGGCGCCGTCAATCTCCTTGTGGGCAGCGCGACGCCGGCGAATGTCGAATACGCGGCATCCGCTTCGCAGGGCTCCGAAACCGCCACGCCGTCCGACTCCGCGTGGGGTTAATTCCCACCACGCTCCCGCAGCCGTCCGGACGGGACACGGTCCGAACGGATGCGGAAACGCGGGCCGGTCACGGCACCGGGTACCCCGGGGCGAGCGCCGGGATTCGCCTTCGCGACTCCCCTCGAGCGCCGTCCCGCGACCGGAGCCGCACGTGGCACACGCCACCGAGGGTCGAGCCCTTCCGCGGATCCCCGAAAGATGTGGCGGTGTCCGAATGAAATGCCTGGCACAAAGAAGGAGGAGCCGGGATGGCCGATCGGCCCGTGGTGGCCCTGGTCGATGCTTACTCCAGCGCGCGACTGCTCGTTTCCCCGATCCGGGAACGAGGTTATGAAATTGTCCATGTGAAGAGCACCGCGGCGATACCCGAAGGGTGCGCGTCGTCCTCGCACCGCGATGACTTCCGTGACCTCGTGGTGCACTGCGATCAATTCACGGACACGCTGGACCGCGTCTCCTCCTACCGACCGGTGGCCGTACTGCCCGGACTCGGCACGGGCGTCGGGCTCGCCGCGGCTCTGAGCGCGGGCCTGGGCCTGCGCAGCAGTGGCGTGCGACGGAGCGCGGCCCGGCGGAACGCCGCGGAAACAGCCGGGCCGACGGGGTTCAAGGTGCATTCCGTGAGCCTGGACGGGGTCCACTACATCTGCGACATCTGGGAGACGCGGCAGACCGGCTCGCCGCGAGCGGACGGACGGCCGCACGGTGCGAGGCTGCTCGCCCGCCGGGGCGCGCGGCAGGACCGCTTGGTGGACCTGACCCTGACAGGACTCGACGCGGCGGGGCTGCGCAACGGCCCGGCCTGCACGGAGTTCGAGCACACCGCGCACGGTCCGGTCCGGATCGCCCCGAGCCCGGGCATCTGCGCGACCGACGAGCCGCTGCTCACGCGCACGGCGATCGGCGAAGGACAGGCCGACTGGACCGTCTTCGCCTATCTCGCCCCGGAATGGTTCCGGCTGCGTGCCGCCAGGCCCTACCGGCGGCTGCGGCACGCGGCCTGGGTCGCCCTGCCCACCCCGCCGTCCGGTTCCGCGAGGTTCGGCAGCCTCGTGCGGGAACTGGAGGCACTGGAGAGTTACCGCGGCGCGGTGGTGGGCGGAGCTCCGCCGCTGACCCGGGTCCAGCTCCTCCACGCCGACGAACGGACCGTGGAGCGCGACTACGCCGCGGCCTTGTCCTCGGTGGAGCGGTACGGGGAAGAGCCGTGGGCGTCAGCCGGCTGAACGCTCCCTGACCGCGGCTCCTTCCGGACGGCGCCGGGGGTGGGACATCACGCGTGCCGGTGACCGGACCGGCACCGCTTTCGGGAGGGACGCGGCGACGGAGCGCGACCAGAACCAGTTTGCTGTCCGCAGCACGAGACACAGTGGCGAGGATGTTGTGAATTCGACCCAGAACCGCGACGAGCACACCGTGACGCCGGACCCTCAGGCGTCTCCGAGCCTCGGGGCCGAGCTCAAGGCGGCGCGCAGACGCATCGGCGTCACCCAGACCCAGCTCGCCGACCTGTCGTCCGTCAGCGTCCGGACGATTCGCGATCTCGAACTCGACCTCACCCAGAACCCCCGGCGGGAAACCCTCCGACTGCTGCTGGACGGTCTGCGGCTGACCGGAGTCCAGCGGGCGAGGATCGAGGAAGCGGCCGCCGGGCCGTCCACCCGCGGCATACCGGCCGACTCCCTCACCCCGCCGCCCGCCGTCCTCGAACCGACCATCGGCCGCGAGCGCGACATCGAAGCCCTCATGAGCCTGATCAAGTTCGGCGGACATCGCCTGATCCGGGTGGTCGGCATGGCCGGAGTCGGCAAGTCCCGGCTGATCCAGGAGGTCGCCGGGGCGATGGACGCCTCCGCCCAGATGCCGGTCGTCTGGGCGGAGCCGGAGGGCGAGCCCGCCGGCAGGCCCGCGGACCGCCTGCAGGCCCATGTCGCCGCCCTGCTCCGCGGCGACGCCGATGCCGAACCCGACCGTCTGGCCACCGCCTTCGGCTCCCACCACATCCTGCTGGTGGTGCCCGACGCCACCATGGGCCCCGGCGCGGAGGCGGCGCTCCGCCGCCTGCTGGTGCAGTGCCGGGGACTGCACGTCCTGTACGAGGCCCGCGAGGGCTCGAAGGGGGGCGCGGGCACCGACTACCCCGTCTTCCCGCTGTCCGCGGCAGACCGTTCGGCCGGTCCCGCAGGCCGTGAATCGGCCGTCAGCCCCGCTCTGCGGCTGATGCTGTCGCGCTGCGGTTCCCTCGAACGCGAGGCGCTGGCCGACAGCCGGGTCATGGCCGCGCTCGCCGGCATCTGCCGGAGCCTCGACGGCATCCCCCGAGCGATCGAGGCCGCCGCCGCCTGGCTCCTCCTCTACAGCCCGGACCAGCTCCTGAGCCTGGCCGGACGCGACCCGTTCAAGCTCGCCACCCCGCCCGGCAACGACACCGCCGGTCTGCGGGCGGTGCTCGGGGCGTCCGTCACGTCACTGCGCCCGCGCGACGCCGACGTCCTGCGCCGGCTCGCCGCCCATGCGCTCCCCTGGACCATGGCCCAGGCCTTCGCCTCGCCGGAGCAGGTCGGCGACCCGGCGCTGGGCGCCGTCCACCTGCTGTGCACCCGGGGCCTGGTGCGCCCGGCCGGCTGGGACGCGGGCGGCACCCCCAGGTTCACCGTGCTGAATCTGGTCCGCCACCTGCTGGCGGAGAGCGCCGCGCCGGCGGTTCCCGCGCTCGAATCCAGGGGGTCCCTGCGCTGGCAGTCCCCCGCGGGCGTGGAGTCCCCGTCCTACGCGGCTTGAGTCCGTGCACGGGCCCGATCGCCGAGCGGGTCCACGGAACAGATGGAGAATCGAGAGCACGTGCTGGAGCACATCCTTCCCCCCACGGTCCGGACCGCTCACTCGCTGAGCGACCGTGCCGGCGCCGAGGCCGTGCTGTTCCCCGAGGAGCGGCCCGCCGTCGCCGCGGCCGTCGCCTCCCGCCGGGCGGAGTACGCGACCGTACGTGCCTGCGCGCGTGACGCGCTCACCGAGCTCGGGCAGCCTCCCGTGGCCCTGGTTCCCGGTGCGAACCGGGAACCCCGCTGGCCGGCCGGGATCGTGGGGAGCATGACCCACTGCACGGGTTACCGGGGTGCGGCGGTCGCGCACGACCGCGACATCGCCGCGCTGGGCATCGACGCGGAACCGAACGCCCCGCTGCCCGACGGCGACAGCCTGCTGAGCGTGCTCGCGCGCCGCGAGGAGACCGACCTCCTGGCGATCCTGCCCGCCTGCGGAACCGCGTGGGACCGGTTGCTGTTCAGCGCGAAGGAATGCGTCTACAAAACCTGGTTCCCCCTGACCGGGCGCTGGCTCGGATTCGAAGAGGCGATCGTGAGGATCGACCCCGCGGGAACCTTCGAAGCACGACTGCTCGTCGAGGGGCCCACGCTGGACGGGGAAGTCCTGGACGGCTTCAGCGGCACCTGGCTGCACCGGGACGGCCTCCTCCTGACCGCCATCGCCGTGCCGCTGCGGCGTACGGGTGAAGGGGGCGCCGGCGACGAGTCGCGGGCCTCACCCGGGATCCGGTCCGGTCTCCCCCCGCTCCGGAGCCGGGAGGCGGGGGCCGAGGGAGCAGGCCGTCAGTACCGGTCGTCGTCGGACCTCGTGTCGTCGTGACGGTCGTAGGGGTAGGGGTCGTCGTCCCCGGGCGACGGCGGGAACACCAGGGCTCCTGGCAGCGGTCCCTGGTCCTGCTGACGCGCGTAGCGGTGCATGCGGACCCGCAGGTGCATCTTCCGTTCCCGCACCCTCAGCCGGCGCCGTTCCCGCCGTCCGGCCTCGTCGTCGTCCAGTTCCTGGGTGAGTCGCCGGTTCTCCCAGTAGTCGCGCTCCTGGCCGGCCACCTCCTCCCCGGGAGAGGGGACGCCCTCACGGTCGCCGTCGTCGTCATCGTCCAAACGGGCTGTCATGCGGCTCAGGTTACGTGCAGCCCGGAGTCCCCGGGAATGGCGCGCACCACCTTCGGAGAGGCGATTCGGCGTCCTGGTCCTCGCCTCGGGAACCGGAGGCGGATCCGACCGGCGGTACGGGGCCGAAGTCGCCGCCCGGTCGCCTCTGTTGTTTCCGGTTCCGGGGCGTCGGCGCTCCTAAGGTCTTGACCCATCGCGCACGGCGACCGGTTCGCCGTGCAAGCGGGCCGGGGAATCGGCGGGCGTCCTTTCCCGAAGGCGCACCGGGCCCGTGACCGCCGCTTCCCGCCGTGCGCCTCCCCATCGGGCGGGCCTTCGGCGCGGCAGGCGCCCGTACCGGCCGGTTCCCGGGGTGAGCGCGCCCCTCAGTACACGGACATTCCTTTCCGATTCGAGCAGAGGACCAATGATGTCAAGCACCCTCGTGGAACGGCCCGTCTCCGGGGCCGCCACCTCCGTGACCGCCACCTCCCCGGCCGGCACCTCCCTGACCGGTAGCGTCCAGCAGCCGAGCGGCATGCCGGTGCACCGCTACAAGCCCTTCGACGCCCCGGACCTGCCGGACCGCCGGTGGCCGGCGCGCAAGCTCCGCAAGGCTCCCCTGTGGTGTTCGGTGGACCTCCGCGACGGCAACCAGGCGCTGCCCGAGCCCATGGACCTGGCGCGCAAGCACCGGCTGTTCCGGCAGCTCGTCGCCATGGGCTTCAAGGAGATCGAGGTCGGTTTCCCGTCGGCGAGCCAGGTCGACTTCGACTTCGTGCGCGAGCTGATCGAGCAGGACCTGATCCCGCGCGACGTGACGATCCAGGTCATCATGCAGGCGCGCCCCGAACTGATCGAGCGCACCTTCGAGGCGCTGCGGGGCGCCCCGCGCGCCGTGGTCCACCTGTACAACTCCGTCTCTCCGCTCCAGCGCCGGGTGGTGTTCGACGCGGACCGCGAGGACATCCTCCGCATGACGGTGCGGGCGGTCCGGCTGATCACCGAGCTCGCGGCGCGGCACGTCGGCGGCGAGATCCTGTTCGAGTACTCGCCGGAGTCGTTCACCGCGACCGAGTCCGACTACGCGCTGGAAATCTGCGAGGCCGTCATGGACGTCTGGCAGCCGGGTCCGGGGCGTCCGATCATCATCAACCTGCCCGCGACCGTCGAGTGCACCCTGCCCAACGAGTACGCCGATCAGGTCGAGTGGATGGACCGCAACCTGAGCCGTCGCGAGCACATCAGCCTGTCCGTGCACCCGCACAACGACCGGGGCACGGGAGTGGCCGCGGCCGAACTCGCGGTCCTGGCCGGGGCCGACCGCGTGGAGGGCTGCCTCTTCGGCAACGGCGAGCGCACCGGCAACGTGGACCTGCTGACGCTCGGCATGAACCTCTTCTCCCAGGGCGTCGACCCGATGATCGACTTCTCGGACATCGCCACGATCCGGCGGGTCGCCGAGGAGTGCACGCAGCTGCCGACCCATCCGCGTCACCCGTACGCGGGCGATCTGGTGTACACCGCGTTCTCCGGTTCCCACCAGGACGCGATCAAGAAGGGGTTCGACTCGATGGAGCGAACGGCGCGGAGCGCCGGGACCCTCGTCGGCGAGACCCCCTGGGGCGTTCCCTACCTGCCGATCGACCCGATGGACGTCGGCCGTTCGTACGAGGCGATCATTCGCGTCAACAGCCAGTCGGGCAAGGGCGGGGTCGCCTACCTGCTCAAGACGGGGCACGGCTTCGACCTCCCGCGCCGCCTCCAGGTGGAGTTCTCCCGCCTGGTCCAGCGACACAGCGAGGAATGCGCCACCGAGGTCGGGGCCGCGCAGGTGTGGCAGCTCTTCACCCGGGAGTTCCTGGCCGGGGGTCCGCGGCTGCGGGTGGCCGGCACGGCGGACGGCGCGGTCGAGGCGGAACTCGACGGAACCACCCGTTCCTTCCGGGCCGACGGCGGCGAGGCGTTCGCCGAGGCGCTGCGGGATGCCGGGGCGGACGTGGTGGCGCAGTCCCTCACCGTCCAGCCGCCCGGCGCCGGGAACTCCTCGGTGGTCGTCTACGCCGAGTGCGCGGTCGGCGGGGAGAGCGTCTGGGGCGTCGGCCTCCACTCCGACGAGGCCGGCGCGGCCGTGCGCGCCATAGCCTCCGCGGTCAACCGGGCCGCCCGGTAACACCGCGGCACGCCGCTTCGGACCGGGGCACCCCGCCACGGCACCGCCGGCTCGGTGACCGGGCCCATGAGAGAGGCGAGACAACGATGTTCAGAGATCTCCGGAAGCGTCCCAGGACGTCATCCGACGGGTCCGCCGAGGAGCTGACCTGCTATTTCCTTCACCACGCGGGCGGTTCCGCCGCTGGTTACATGCCGCTGGCCCAGGCTTTCCCGCCCGGCTGGCGACTGCGCGCCGTCGACCTCCCGGGCCGTGGCGCGGCCTCCCACCGGCCGCACTGCCGTGACGCGGCGGAGGCCGTGGAGCTGCTCAAGCCGGCCTTCCTGGCCGAGGCGAACGGCCCGTACGCCGTGTTCGGGCACAGCATGGGCGCCCTGATCGGATACGAGCTCGTCCGGGAGCTGGAGCGGGCCGGCCTCCCGCCGGTCTGGCTCGGGGTGTCCTCGATGCCCGCGCCCGAACTGGCGTGCGCCCGCTTCTCGGAACGCCGCGACCTGTGGTCGTCGGAGCGATTGATCAGCTTCATGCGGAGGCTGGGCGGCACCCCGGAGGAGCTGCTGAGCGACCCCGACACGGCGGACTGGATGGTCGGCGTCCTGCGGGGCGACCTGCACCTGGTGGACACCTACGCGTACGCGGCGGGACCGCCCGTCACGGTGCCGATGTCGGTCTTCATGGGCGTCGAGGACGAGCTGTCCACGCCCGAGCTGATCGACGACTGGCAGTCGTACTGCGCCCGGCCCGTGCGGTTCCACCACCTGCCCGGCGGCCACTTCTACCTGTTCGAGCAGGCGGAGAACCTGGCTCGGCACATGGCCGAGGACATCACGAGGGTCCGGCAGACGGCACCGCTGTGACCCCCGTCCACCCGAAGTACGAGATCGACCCCGACCGAGAAGGAACGACAGGCAATGGAATCGTCATCGAAGGCCGTCCGTCAGCAGGACGAACAGGACGGGACAGCGGAACAGCCCCCCACACACCCCGGCCCGCCCGCCCCCCTCGTGCGGGAGGTCGCGGCGCTGTGGGCATCGTTCCTCGACGACCGCGAGGTCGGGGCGGACGACAACTTCTTCGAGATCGGCGGGAATTCGCTGATCGGCATCCGGATCCTCGAACGGCTGTCGCAGGATTACGGAGTCCAGCTGTCCGTACGTGACTTCTACCTGGCGCAGACCCCGGCCCGGGTCGCCGAGCTGATCGAACCGGGCAGGGTCCGGGCGTGAGGCTGACACCGGGCGCCGGCCGCGGCATCGACCTCGCCGACGTCGATCTGCTCGACCTGGACCTCTACACGTCGGGCGATCCCCACCGCGTCTGGGACGTGATGCGGGCGGAGGCGCCCCTGCACCACCAGACCCTCGCGGACGGCCGGGAGTTCTGGTCGGTGACCCGCTACGACGACGTCTGCCGCGTGCTCGGCGACCACCGGGAATTCACCTCGGAACGCGGCACGGTGATCACGCACCTCGGGGAGGACGACGTCGCGGCCGGCGTGCTGCTGACGTCCACCGACCCGCCCCGGCACACCGAGGTCCGCAGGCCGATCGCCCCCAAGCTCACCGCACGGGCGGTGAGGTCCTGGGAGGACGGCATCCGGCGGGCGGTCGTGCGGTTCCTCGAACCGGCCCTCGACGGCTCCCCCTTCGACCTGGGCGAGCAGGTGCAGCGCCTGCCCGCGATCGTCACGGGTCCGCTCCTGGGCATCCCGGAGAAGGACTGGAACGAACTCGTCCAGCTGACGTCGATGGTGATGGCCCCCTCGGACCCGCACTTCAAGCTCGGCAGCGAAGCGGCGACCCTGGCCATCGCCCACCACGAACTCGTCGACTACGTGACCCAGTGGGTCAAACGGCGGCGGTCGGACGGCGGCGAGGACGGCAGTCTGCTCGACCACCTGATGAGCGTCCGCGCGGGGGACGCGCCGCTGACCGACGAGGAGATCGCCCTCGACGGCTACAGCATCCTCCTGGGCGCCAACATCACGACTCCGTACACCATCTCGGGCACGGTGCAGGCGCTCGTCGAACACCCCGAGCAGTACGCGCGGGCCGCCGCCGACCTGTCCCTGGTGCCCAACCTCGTCGAGGAAGGGCTGCGCTGGACGTCGTCCGCGTGCAACTTCATGCGGTACGCGGTGCACGACGTCGAGATCGGCGGGGGCACGATCCCCGCCGGTGGAGCGGTCGTCGCGTGGATCGGATCGGCCAACCGGGACGAGTCCCAATTCCCCGACCCGCACCGGTTCGACATCACGCGCGGCAATGCGAAGCGCCAGGTCGCCTTCGGCTTCGGGCCGCACTTCTGCATCGGGGCACCACTGGCCCGGATGACCCTGCGCATCTTCTTCGAGGAACTCCTCCAGCGGTGCGCGTCGATCGAACCCGATGGAGAGCCGCAGCATCTGCGGTCGATCTTCATCGCGGGAATGACCCATTTTCCCGTCACCATTCGGAAGAGGCGGCACGCCGGCCGCCCCTGCGAGGGGCAGCGGGATGCCGGTGCGGCACCAGCCGGATCCGATTCCTCCGTACGACCTGCCGAAACACCGGAAGCCGGGTGCCCGGCAGTCGCCTCCGTTCTGCCTCAGCAGGTGCCGGTGACGGTCGATTCCGGGTTCTAGCCTGGTTTTCCGAGCTTCATTTGGCAGGGCCACCGTCTTTGAAATCACCCACCCACATCCCGACCGGAGCAATGATGAGCAACACCTCATGGGAAGCAGCGGAAAATGCCGCATGGCTGGCCGTGCGCAACGAGGAAGGACGGCACAGCATCTGGCCCGTCGGCCTTTCCGTACCCCCCGGATGGAGCGAGGCCGGCTACCGCGGCGACAAGCCCGGTTGCCTGGAATGGATATCCGAGAACTGGACGGATTCGCGTCCGGCCGGTGTGGGGCGGGTGCGGACGTGAGCTCACGAGAAGGCGGCCGGCAATGGCTCGTCCGCGATACCGATCCCGACGCGCGGGCCCGGGTGTTCTGCTTCCCGGTGGCCGGGATGGGCGCTTCCGCCTACCGCGGCTGGCCCGTGCGAACAGGTGACATCGAGATCTGCCCCGTCCAGCTCCCGGGCCGCGAGAACCGGTTCAGGTCCCCCGCCCACACGTCCATGGACGTGTTCGCCAAGGACGCGGCCGACGCGCTCCAGCCCTACCTGGACAAGCCCTTCGCCTTCTTCGGCCACTGCTTCGGAGCGCGCCTGGCCTACGGCCTCTCGGTCGAGCTCGCCGACCGTGGCGGTCCGGTGCCCCGGCAGATCTTCGCCTCCTCCTGCCTGGCTCCCCACCGCGGCGGCTACTTCGGCGGCGGGCGCTCCGGCCCCTTCACGCCGGAGACCACGGACGAGGAGTACAGGGAGGAGCTGCGCCACGGCTGCGAGCAGCGCGGCGAGCCCACGCCCCCGGACGAACTGCTCGCCCTGTCCATCCAGGTGCTGCGCGCCGACATCGCGCTGACCTGCGCCTACCAGCCCTCGGGTCCGGGCGGCACCCCCTTGGACGTCACCACCATCTCCTGGACCGGGGACACGCACATGCGTCCCGAGGAGATGGACGAGTGGTCGGCCTACGGAAACGTGCGGCACGTCCTGCTGACCGGAGACGACTTCACCCACCGATCGGCACCGGCGGACCTGCTCCAGGTCATCGCGGACGGTCTCCCCGAAGGAACAGGAGTGCTCACACCGTGAACACCGTGAACACCGTGAACACCGTGAATGACGTGATTGACGTGATTGACGTGCACACCGACGGCCGCACCGGCCCGGACGCGCCCCCCACCCTCACCGAACTCTTCGCCCGGTCGGCCGCCGCGCACGGCGACTCCCCGGCGGTGTCGGACGACTCCGGCCGCCGGCTCACCTACGCCGAGCTCGACCGCGCGTCGGCGGAGCTGGCCCAGCGCCTCGTCGAGGAGGGCGTACGCCGCGAGGACCGGGTGGGCATCCACCGCGAGCGCGACGTCGACCTCGTCATCAGCATCCTCGGCGTCCTGCGGGCCGGCGCGGCCTACGTGGCCGTGGACCTGCGGTACCCGAAGGCCCGGCGCGAGCTCATGCTCCGCGCGGCCGACGGCCGCCTGACCCTGGTCGGTCCGGGCGAGCGGGAACAGCTCGGCGAGCAGGTGCGCACCCTGGTCTGGGAGTACGACGCCGAACGCGCCCGGACCGACGCGCCGAAGGACGCCCTGCCCGAGCCCGCCCCGCGGGACGCCGCGTGCGTGCTGTTCACCTCCGGTTCCACCGGTACCCCCAAGGGCGTCGTGGTCGAGCACCACAACCTCGTGCACTTCGCGGTGAATCCGCTGCTGCCGGAGCTCAGCCCCGCCGACCGCGTGGCCCAGATCGCGAACATCTCCTTCGACACCTTCCACTGGGAGCTGTGGAGTTCGTTCTGGGCCGGCGCCGAGATCGTCATGATGCCCTCGGTGCCCGACCTGGTGAAGGGCGACCCCGGCCGCGAGCTGCGCCGCCGCCGGATCACCGCGCTGCTCTCGCCGACCATGGCCTTCAACCACATCGCGGCCGAGGACGCCGACGTGTTCTCCTCGCTCCGCGTGCTGCAGACCGGTGGCGACGTGGTCCGTCCCGCCGCCTGCCGCGACGTGCTCGCGAGCAAGTTCTCGGGCCAACTGGTCAACCTGTACGGGCCCACCGAGGGAACCACCGCGGCCACCGCGTTCACCATCACCGACGTCGCGCCGGACGCGACGAGCGTGCCCATCGGCGCCGGTCTCGCGGGCGTGCGACTGCACGTCCTCGACGCGCGGCTGCGCCCGGTCCCGAAGGGCACGCCGGGCGAGCTGCACATCGGCGGAGCCGGCGTGACCCGCGGCTATCTGCGGGACCCCGCGCGAACGGCGGAGCGGTTCCTGCCCGACCCGTTCGGCACCCCCGGGTCCGTGATGTACGCGACCGGCGACCTCGTCAGCGAGCGCCCCGACGGCGTACTGGACTACCTCGGCCGGAACGACGACCAGGTGAAGATCCGCGGCTACCGGGTCGAGCCGCGCGAGGTGGAGCGTTCGCTGCTGGCCTGCTCCGGCGTCCTCGACGTCGCCGTGCTGGCGCGGGGCGAGGGCCAGGACAAGCGGCTCGTCGCGTTCGTCGTGCCCCAGGGCCGGACCACCATGCCCGAGGTGCGCGCGTACGCCGAGGCGACCGTCCCCGACTACCAGGTGCCCTCCGAGTTCCTCCAGGTGCCGGAGATCCAGTCCACCCCGCACGGCAAGCGCGACACGGCGGCGCTCCTGCAGTTCCTGGGCGACCGGGACCGGCGCCGCAGCGACTACGTGGCTCCGCGCACGGACAGCGAGCGCTACCTCGTCAAGGTCTGGGAGGAGCTGCTCGGCACCGAGCGGATCAGCGTCGACGACGACTTCTTCGAGCTCGGCGGCAACTCGATGCTGGCCTTCCGCATGAGCCGCCGGATCAACCGGGACCAGGCGGCGGGCCTCGGCCTGGAAGAGGTCCTCGGCAACACCGTGCTGTCCGACATGGCGCTCGCCCTCGACGCGTCGCGGAGCAAGGGAGAGGACGAATGACACAGCTCCTGATGTCGGCCGCCGACATCGACCTCAACGACACCGAGGCGTTCGTCACCGGCGACCCCCACGCGTTGTGGTCGCGGCTGCGCGCGGAGGACCCGGTCCACTGGAACCCCACGCCCGAGGGCGGGTTCTGGGCCCTGACCAAGTTCGACGACGTGCTGATGGCCTTCCGGGACACCGAGACGTTCAGCTCGGAACACGGGACCGTCATCGGCGGCTCGTTCCGCAACGAGGTCGACACCGCCTCCGGACGCATGCTCGTCACCTCCGACGCACAGCGCCACCGGCAGCTGCGCCGCCGGATGCACCGGGTGTTCTCCGCGAAGATGATCGAGCGGGTGACGGAGACGGTCCGCGAGCGGGTCGCCGTCGTGCTGGACAGGATGTGGGCCGACGGCGGCGGCGACTTCGCCACCGACGTGGCCCGCGAGCTGCCGGCGGGGGGCCTGATGGCCCAGCTGAACATCGGGCACGCCGACGCCCTGCACCTGCTGCGCCTCACCCAGGCCATGATCGGGTACCGGGACGAGGACCACACCCTCGGCATCGCGCACGAGGGGCTGCGGCTCGCGACCGCCCAGGCGGACGTCTTCGACTTCTTCCTGGACCTGATCGCCGAGCGCCGGGCCACGCCGGGCGACGACGCGGTGAGCATCCTGCTCCGGCCCGAGCCGGGCGAGCGCGAACTCGACGAGGACACGCTCCTGTTCAACCTCATGAACCTGGCCATCGGCGGCAACGAGACGACCCAGCACAGCGCCAGTGGCGGTCTGCTCGCGCTGATGGACGACCCGGCGCAGTGGGAGGGGCTGCGGGCGGACCCGAAGCTGGTCGGCACCGGCCTCGAGGAGTTCGTCCGCTGGACGTCCACCGCCTCGTACGTGCAGCGGCAGGTCACCAGGCCCGTCGTGGTGCGCGGCGTGCCACTGGCCGAGGGCGACTCGGTCACGCTGTGGACGGCGTCCGCCAACCGCGACGAGGACCAGTTCCCCGACCCGGACCGGTTCGACCTCGGCCGCACCCCCAACCGCCACGTCGGCTTCGCCAGCGGACCGCACCACTGCATCGGCGCCGCGATGGGCCGCACCGCGCTCGCCGCCCTGCTCCAGGGCCTGCGCGAGCGGCCCGGCCGGCTGGTCCCGGCCGGCCCGGCCGTCCGGCTCCGGTCGAACTTCATGCTCGAGTACAAGAGCGTTCCCGTCGAGGTGACCGCGGTATGACCGTCTGGACCCTGCAGCCCGTTCCGGCCGACGGCGACTACCTGGTCTTCGGCGTGCCGTACGCGGGCACCGGAGCCGCCTCGTTCAAGGCGTGGCCGCGAGAGCTCGGCGCGGGCCGGTTCTGCGCCGTGCAGCCGCCGGGCCGCGAGAACCGGTTCGGCGAAGCCCACGTCAGCAGCCACCAGGAGTTCGCGGAGGGCCTGGTGGCGGAGATCGCCGACCGGCTGGACCGGCCGTACGCGCTGATCGGGCACTGCGGTGCGGTGCCCTTCCTGCTGCAGATCGCGGCGCACCTGGAGGAGCGGGGCCTGCCGGCTCCCCGGCGGCTGTTCGCCTCCGGGTGGGGCGCTCCGCACAAGGGGCTCTACGGCAAGCTGAACTTCGTCGACCTCGACGAGGTCGACATGGTCGCCGAGATCGAGGAGCGGTGCGCGGCCCTGGGCTACCGGCTGCCCCCGGAATACCTCGAGATGGCCGCGGAGATCCTGCTCGCCGACGTGCGGCTGCAGCGCGGCTACCGGGCCGAGGCGCTGCCCAGCCGGAACGTCCCCGTCTCGGTGATCGGCTGGACCGAGGACGCCGTCGTCCCCCAGTCGGAGGTGTGGCCCGGGTGGGACGAGTGCGCCTCGGCCACGTACCACGTCCTCGAAGGGGACCACTGGGAATTCCTCCGCTTCCCCCGGGAACTGCGCGACCTCGTCGAGCGCGAGATGACCGCCGCGATCGGCGCGTAGACGGCCGATGCGGCTCGTGACTGCCAGACACCGCGCGAACGGACGCGGCGTGCCATGCAGCATCAAGGCTGCGCAGACGCTCAGAGGACCAGACATGCCCCTGCACGTGTTGAGCCATCGAATCCCCGAGGACACCGACCGGTCGGGCGTGACGCTGACCGACCGGGAGCGCACCGAGGTGCGCGCCCTGGCGGAGGAACTGCACCGGTTCCCGGCCGCCGGGCGGATCGACGATCCCCGCTGGCTGGCGCAGGCGCGGCGGCACAGCTGCCGGCTGCCGGTCCGGCTGCTCGAAGCCCTGCGCGACTTCCGCTCCGCGCCCGGCCCCGGCGGAACCCTGCTGGTCAGGAACCTCCCCGTCGACGCGGAGAGGCTGCCCGCCACTCCGTCGGTGCCGGACTCGGTGGAGCGCGGAGCCACGGTGCCCGCCTCGACGGCCATGCTCCTCGGCCAGCAGCTCGGCGACGTGTTCGCCTTCCGCGACGAGAAGCACGGCGCGCTGGTGCACAACGTCGTACCGGTCCCGGTGCTGGCGGCCTCGCAGAGCAACGGCGGTTCCGTCGAGCTCGAACTGCACAACGAGAACGCCTTCCACCCGCACCGGCCGGACCTCATCGGACTGCTGTGCCTGCGCAGCGACCACGAGGGCACGGCGGGCACCCTGTTCTCCTCCATACGGCGGGCGCGGGTGCTGCTCGACGACGGCGACGTGGCGATCCTGCGCCAGCCCCGCTTCGTCACCGAGGCGCCGCCGTCGTTCCACGCGGGCGACGCGGCCACCGCGCACGGCGTCCTGAACGGATCGTTCGACGACCCGGACATCCAGGTCGACTTCAACGCGACCAGGGCGCTCGACGGCGAGGCCGGCGAGGCGCTGCGCCGGCTCGGCGCCGCCCTGGCCGAGGTGGCGTCGGAGCTGGTGCTGCGGCCGGGCGACATGGCGTTCCTGGACAACCGCCTCGTGGTGCACGGCCGTACCGAGTTCACCCCCCGCTACGACGGCAACGACCGCTGGCTGCACCGGGTCTACGTCCACCTGGACGGGCGGCCCGGCCTGTCGCACCGGACCGGCCCGGGGCCCGTTCTGGCCTAGGGCGTGTGCCGAAGGTCCCGTCTGCCGACGGAGCCCGGCACACACGCCCCAGGAGCCGCACTGCACCGGGGCCGGATCCGGCCCACGGCCCGATCCGGCGGACAGTTCCCGGCCGACCGCCCGCGAGATTCCCGAAAAGGACACAGCACATGACCGCAGCCCAGACGGCTGTCATCCCGCCGGCCGAACCGGTGGCACCGAGCCTGGTGCGACAGATGCTCCTGGACATCTGGAGCACCACGCTCAAGCACGACGTGACCGTGCACGACAACTTCTTCCAGGCCGGCGGCGATTCGCTGACGGCCCTCGTCACCATCGAGCAGATCAACCAGCGCCTCGGCTGGCGGCTCAACATGGGCGACCTGATGCGGTTCCAGACCATCGCCGAACTGAGCGCGGAGAAGGCGCAGCCGCAGGCCGCCAACGCCGAGATCGCGCTGATCCGGATGAGCAACCAGGGTGCGCGCACCCCGATCGTCTTCGTCCACGCCGGGCACGGCATGGTCGACGGCTACGGCCGGCTCGTCCGGGAGCTGGGCACGGACCGGGCCTGCTACGGGCTGCAGTCGCCCCTGCTGGTCGAGGGCGCCGGGAGCGTGCCGGACGACATCCAGGGGCTCGCCGGGCTCTACGCGGACGCGCTGCAGGACGAGTTCGGCGAGGACGAGTTCCACCTCTTCGGCTCCTGCGCGGGCGGAGCGCTCTGCCTGGAGATCAACCGCATCGCCGCCGACCGCGGGCTCGCCGTCGGCCGGACGATCGTGGTCGACGGTTACATCGAGCGGGATTCCGCCGGTGTGATGACCGAGGACGAGCTGATCGTGGACTTCTACGAGGGCCTCCTGCGCATGTCGGGCACCACGGAACAGTTTCCGGCGATGGACCCGCGGGACGCCGACCTCGAACTGGCGTTGCGCAACTCGGCCGCCGCCATGTTCGGCACGGGCCTGGGCTTCGACGAGCGGGCCGAGGCGTTCTGCCGCCGCCTCTACACCTCCTTCGTCAGCACCGCGCGGGCGTGGGAGTCGTACCGCCCCGAGCCCGCCGACGTCGATCTGCTCCTGCTCCTCGCGCGCGACAACCACACGCTCGAGGACTGGAGTTCGGTCGTCAAGGGCGAGCTGACCGCGGAAGTGCTGGATTCCGACTTCTACGGCCAGCGGCTCTGCATCGAAGAGGCCCCGTACCTCGTGGCCCGCACCCTCAACTACCTGGGCGAGAACTGATCAGCATGGACAGCACAGCCACCAACCCGTTCGAGGACGCCACCGGCGTGTACCTCGTGCTGCGCAACGCCGCCGGTCAGTACTCCCTGTGGCCGGCGTCCGCCGCCGTGCCCGCCGGATGGCACACCGACTTCGGCCCCGGAGCACGGACGGCCTGCGCCGAGCACATCGAGAAGAACTGGACAGACCTGGGCCCCGTTCACCCGGGCGCCGTGGCGGGAGAACTGGCCTCATGACCGAACAACTCGAACGCTTCGACGCCCTCGTCCGGGGAGCGGCACCGGCGACCGGTCTCCTCGGCCGGTTCGCGGAGCAGGTCGCCCGTGCCCCCGGGGCACCGGCGCTGGTCGCCGGGGACACCGTCGTGACGTACGGCGAGCTCGACGCCCGGGCCGACGGGGTGGCGCGCCGGCTGACCGACCGGGGCATCGGGGCGGAGGACATCGTCGGGATCCTCCTGCCCACCTCCCCCGATCTGGTCGCCGCGCTCCTCGGCACCCTCAAGGCCGGGGCGATGTACCTGCCGCTGGACCCCCACTACCCGCCGGACCGGCTCGCCTACATGGTGGCCGACGCCGCGCCCCGGGCGCTGATCACCACCCGGGAGGCGGAGGCCGGCTTCGACGAGCTGACCGGGGTCGACACGGGCGCGGTGCTGTACCTGGACCGGCGGGAGGACCGGCAGGAGGACCCGCGGGTCCCGGCTCCGGCCGGCACCGCCGGCCCGGACTTCGACCCGGACCGCGGCGCCTACACCATCTACACCTCGGGCTCGACGGGGCGCCCCAAGGGGGTCGTCGTCACGCACCGCTCGCTCGCGAACTTCCTGGACTGCCTGACCGACCGGTTCGAGGTGCACCCGGGCGACGTCGTCCTCTCCACCACCTCGATCTCCTTCGACATCGCCGGACTGGAGCTGTACCTGCCGCTGGTGAACGGCGCCGCGGTGCACCTGGTGCCGCGGGAGACCACCGTGGACGGCGTGGCGCTGCGCCGGTACCTGGCCGCGGCCGGGCCCACGCTGGTGCAGGGAACCCCGGCGCTGTGGCAGCTGCTGCGGGAGGCCGACTGGAGCCCGGCCGAACTTCCCGGTACGGCGCGGCTGCTGTGCGGCGGCGAGGCGCTGCCGCAGGACCTCGCCGACTTCCTCGCCGCGGGCACGGCCTCGGTGTGGAACCTCTACGGCCCGACCGAGACCACCATCTGGTCGCTCCTGGCGCCGGTGACCGCCGGGGAGCCCGTCACCATCGGACGCCCGCTGTGGAACACCGGGGTCCACGTCCTGGACGACCGCCTGGCGCCGGTGGCGCGGGGCGGGACGGGCGAGCTCTACCTGTCCGGGGACGGCCTGGCCCGCGGCTACCGCGGACGCGGCGCGCTGACCGCCGAGCGGTTCGTGGCCTGCCCGTTCGGCGCCCCCGGAAGCCGCATGTACCGCACCGGAGACCTGGTGCGGCAGCGTGCCGACGGCACGCTGGACTTCGTCGGCCGGACCGACGAGCAGGTGAAGATCCGCGGCTACCGCGTCGAGCTCGGCGAGATCGAGGCGGCGCTGCGCCGGCTTCCCCAGGTGGCCCAGGCGCGCGTGATCATGCGCGAGGACGTCTCGGGCGTGGCCCAGCTGACCGGGTACGTCGTACCGGCGGGCGGCCACAGCCCCACGGCCGACGAGCTGCGCCACGCCCTCGGCGCCTGGCTCCCGGCGCACATGGTGCCGTCCGGCATCGGGATCCTCGACCGCTTCCCGCTGACTCCGGCAGGCAAGATCGACCGCAAGGCGCTGCCGGCGGCGACCCGCTCCGGCACCGGGTCGGGCCGGGCTCCGGCCACCCCGCAGGAGCGGGTGCTGGCCGGGCTGTTCGGCGAGGTGCTGGGGCTCAGCGACGTCGGTGCCGACGACAGCTTCTTCGACCGCGGCGGCAACTCGCTCGCCGCCAACCGCCTCGTCGCCCGCGTCCGCGGCGAACTCGGCGTCGAGATACCCATCCGCGCCGTCTTCGACGAGCCCACCCCGGCCGCCCTCGCCCTGCTGCTCACCGGAGCCGAGCGGGCCCGTCCCGCCCTGCGCCCGATGGAGCGCGGCGCCTCGCTGCCGCTGTCGTACGCCCAGCAGCGCCTGTACTTCCTCCACCGGATGGAAGGCCCCAGCGCCACCTACAACATGCCCGTCGCGGTACGGCTGACCGGAGAGCTCGACATCGCGGCGCTGCGCGCGGCCGTCGTCCACCTCCTGCAGCGGCACGAAAGCCTGCGCACCCGGTTCGCGGACGGGCCCTTCGGCGCCGAACAGGTGGTGGTGGCCGGCTCCGACGCCGCCGTGGCCGCCGCCGCCGACATCTCCGTGCACGAGGTCACGGACCAGGAGCTGCCCGCCGCCATCGACACGGCGGTGGGACACCTCTTCGACCTCACCACCGACATCCCGGTCCGCGTCGACCTGTTCCGCACCGGCGAACACGAGCACGTGCTGCTGCTGTGCATCCACCACATCGCCAGTGACGGCTGGTCGCTGGTCCCGCTGGTGCGCGACCTGTGCGACGCGTACACCGCCCACCGCGCGGGCACGGCTCCCACGACGCCGCCGCTGGAGGTCCAGTACGCCGACTACACCCTGTGGCAGCGCGAACTCCTCGGTTCGACCGACGACGCGGACAGCCTCATGACGCGGCAGCTCGCCTACTGGCGCGCGCAGCTCGACGGCGCGCCGGAGCTGCTGGAGCTGCCCACCGACCGTCCGCGCCCCGTCACGGCGACCTACCGGGGCGACGTGGTGCCCTTCGAGGTGCCGGCCCCGCTCGCGGACCGGCTGACAGAGCTGGCCAAGCGGGAGGGCGTCAGCCTGTTCATGGTGCTCCAGGCGGCCACGGCGACGTTGCTGACCAAGCTGGGCGCCGGCACCGACATCCCCCTGGGCAGCGCCCTCGCCGGACGCGCCGACCGTGCCGTCGACGACAACGTCGGTTTCTTCGTCAACACCCTGGTGCTGCGCACCGACACCTCGGGCGATCCGGCCTTCACCGACCTGCTGGCCCGGGTCAGGACCGCCAACCTGGCCGCGTACGAGAACCAGGACCTGCCGTTCGAGTACCTCGTCGAGGTGCTGAACCCGACCCGCGGCACCAGCCACCACCCGCTGTTCCAGGTCATGCTGGTGCTGCAGAACAACGCGGCCCCGCAGTGGCGCCTCGGTGAGCCGGCGGCGGCGCTCGAGGTGGTGCCGACCCGCACCTCGAAGTTCGACCTGACCTTCGAGCTGACCGAGCGGTTCACCGCGGGCGGCCGGCCGGACGGGCTCAGCGGTGAGATCGAGTACGCGACCGACCTGTTCGACCGGTCCACGGCCGAGACCCTGAGCGAACGGCTGCTGCGGGTGCTGTGGTCGGTGGCCGACGACCCGGCGCGTCCGCTGGCGTCCGTCGACGTCCTGGGCGCGGCCGAGCGGCGCACGATCCTGCGGGACTGGAACGACACCGGCCTGGAACTGTCCGGTGCGACCTATCCGCGGCTGCTGGCCGATCAGGTGGCCCGCACCCCCGACGCCGTCGCGCTCGTCCACGAGGACACGGAGCTGACCTTCGCCGAGCTGGACCGCCGGTCGAACCGGATCGCCCACTGGCTGATCTCCCGCGGCGTCGGCCGTGACGACGTGGTCGGACTCGCGATGCGGCGCGGCCCCGAACTGCTGTGCGCGCTGCTCGGCATCCTCAAGGCCGGCGGCGTGTACCTGCCGCTCGACCCGGACTATCCGCCGGACCGCCTCGCCTTCATGATCGAGGACAGCGCTCCCGTCATGCTCCTGACCACGAGCGACGTCGTCGCGAAGCTGACCGACGGGGCGCGGCGGCTGCCGCGCCTGGAGTTCGACGCCCCGGACACGGCGGGCGAGCTGGCGCGGCACCGCTCCGACGCGCCGACGGACGCGGACCGCCGCGCGCCGCTGCGCCCGGACGACCTGGCGTACGTCATCTACACCTCCGGCTCCACCGGGCGCCCCAAGGGCGTCGCCGTCACGCACCGGGGCATCCCCAACCTCGCCCACAGCTACCTCGAGCGGTTCCGGCTCGGACCGGGCTCGCGGTTCCTGCAGTTCTCCTCGATCAACTTCGACCCGACGTTCTGCGAGCTGTGCTGCACCCTGCTCGCCGGCGCGACCGTCGTGCTCACCTCGCCCGACGAGCTGCTCTCCGCCGACCGGCAGCGTGCGGTGACGGCCCGGTACCGGCCGACGCACGTCACCTTCTCGCCCACCATCCTCAGCGGGATGTCCCCGGACGCGCTCGCGGACTGCGGCAACGTGATGGTCGCCGGTGAGGCGTGCCCGCCCGCGCTGGCCGCCGCCTGGGCGCCGGGCCGCCGGATGATCAACGCGTACGGGCCGACCGAGGCCACCGTCGACACCCTGTACTGGGAGTGCGGCAGCGGCCCGGACGGCTTCGAGGACGCGTCGGTGCCGGTGGGCCGCCCGCTGAGCAACACCGAGGTGTACATCCTCGACGCCGCGCTGCGCCCGGTGCCGCCCGGCGTCACCGGCGAGCTGTACATCAGCGGTGACGGCCTGGCCCGCGGCTATCTTGGCAGGCCGGCCCTGACCGCCGAGCGGTTCGTGGCCTGCCCGTTCGGCGCCCCCGGCAGCCGCATGTACCGCACCGGAGACCTGGCGCGCTGGCGCGCGAACGGTGCGGCCGGTGTGGTGGACTTCGTCGGACGCGCCGACGACCAGGTCAAGATCCGCGGGATGCGCATCGAGCTCGGCGAGATCGACGCGGTCCTGAAGGACCACCGGGAGGTGGCGCAGTCCGCCGTCGTCGTCCGCGAGGACACCCCCGGCCATCAGCAGCTCGTCGGCTACGTGGTCCCCCGGGCGCACGGCGGGGCCCGCGACATCGATCACGTCGACAAGTGGCACCAGATCCACGAGCAGGGATACAGCGAGCAGCGCGACCTCGGCGCCGAACAGGATTTCACCGGCTGGAACTCCAGCTACGACAACGAGCCGCTGCCGCTGGAGCACATGACCGAGTGGCAGGAGGCCACGGTCCGGCGCATCCTCGACCTGCGGCCGGCCAGGGTGCTGGAGGTCGGGGTCGGTTCCGGTCTGATCCTGCGGCCGGTCGCACCGCACTGCACCGCGTACACCGGCGTGGACTTCTCCGACGCCCTGATCCGGACCCTCGGCGGGGCGATCGCGGGCGGCGACCTGCGCGACCGGGTCGAGCTGCACACCATGGCCGCCCACGAGGTCGGCGCGCTGGCGCCCGCCCGCTTCGACACCGTGGTGATCAACTCGGTGGCGCAGTACTTCCCCAGCGTCGACTACCTGGTCGACGTCGTGCGCCGGACCACGGAGATGCTCGTTCCCGGCGGGCGGATCGTGCTGGGCGACATCCGCAACCTGCGGCTGCTGCGGGCCTTCGTCACCGCCATCGTCCTGCACGACGGCGCGCACGCCGACGACTCGCCGGCCACGGTGCGGGACATCGTCGCCCACCAGCAGGAGCTGGAGAGCGAGCTGCTGCTCGACCCGGCCTTCTTCGCCCGGATCGGCGACCTGGTCCCGGACATCGCCGGTGTGGACGTACAGCTCAAGCGGGGGTCCTTCCGCAACGAGCTGACGGACTTCCGCTACGACGTGGTCCTGCACAAGCGGGGAGCGGACCTGCTGTCCCTCGCCGACGTGCCCGCGCGCGGGTGGAGCAGCGCCGAGGACGTCGAAGCCCACCTGGCCACGGCCCGGCCCCGGGCGCTGCGCGTCACCGGCGTCCCCAACGGCCGGGTGACGGCACAGGTGGCGACCGCGCGGCGGGTGGCTTCCGGAACCGGCGCTTCCGTACGCGACCTGTCCGAGGCCGCCGACGTACGGCCCGGGGTCGACCCCGAGACCTTGTGCGGGATCGGCGCCGGGCTCGGCTACACCGTGCACCCGACGTGGACCGACACCGAGGAGGGCGACCGGTTCGACGTGGTGTTCCTCGCCGACGGGCGGGCCCCGGGGCAGGGGCTGACCGATGTGTTCCTGGCCTCGGACGAGGACGGGCGTCCGCCGCGGCAGCTCGCCAACGACCCCCAGGCCGCCGATCGCGGCCTCGGCCTCGCCACCGAACTGCGCCGCCACGCGGCACGACGGCTGCCGGACCACATGGTGCCCGCCGCCGTCGTCGTACTGGACGCGTTGCCGTTGACGCCCAACGGCAAGCTGGACATCCGGCGGCTGCCCGCGCCCGAGTTCGGCTCCCGGACGGGACGGCCGCCGGCCACGCCGCGGGAAGTGGCGATGGCGGCGCTCTTCGCCGACGTCCTCGGCCTGGCGGCGGTCGGCGCCGACGACCGCTTCTTCGACCTCGGCGGCGACAGCATCCGGTCCATCCAGCTCGTCAGCAGGGCACGCGCGGAGGGCTTCCGGATCACCCCGCGCGACGTGTTCCACGAGCAGACGGTCGAGGCTCTGGTGGCCCGGGCCGCCCAGCACGCCGAGGCGCACCCGGCGGACGACGGCGCGGTCGTGGACGTCGACGCCTGGGAGAAGATCCTGCGGACTCCCGACCCGGCCTACCCGGTGTCCGGCGCCTCACCCGGCGTGGACCGGGGACGCATCACCCGGCGCGTCACCGGCGAGGACGCCGAGCGGCTGCTGACCGACCTGCCGCGCCTGTACCACTGCGGCCCCGAACACATCGCGGTGGCCGCGCTCGCTCCGGTGCTCGTCGAGTGGCGCCGTACGCGACTGCCGGAAGCCGGCGCCTGGCTGCGGCTCGACCTGGCCACGGCGGACTCCCCGGCCGCGCACCCGGTGCGCCTCAACCCGGGCACCCCGGACCTGGACAAGGTCCTGGCCGAACCGCGCGAGCTGGCCCGTGTGCTGAAGCGGGTCAAGGAGCAGGTACGCGCCGTACCGGAAGCCGGCCGGAACCACTCCGCGCTGCTCGCCGACCCCGCGGCCGCGCGGCGGCTGTCCCCGTACGGGACTTCGCACGTGCGCTTCCGGGTGATGCCCGCCGGTACGGACCGTGCCGACGGCGACGCGCGCTTCGGGGACGGCGGTACGGAACCCGCTCTCGGCATCGACGTCCGGCCGACCGGTGACGGCAAGGCCCTGGAGACCGTCTGGTCCTGGGACGCCACACGGTTCACCGAAGCCGCCGTGGGGGCGCTCGCCGACCGGTGGACGACCTTCCTGGTCGCGCTGGCCGGCCTCGCGGAGCATCCGGAGCTCGGTGGGCTGACCCCTTCGGACGTCGCTTCGGTCGACGTCAAGCAGTCGGCCATCAACCAGCTGGAGACCGACTACCCCGGCCTCTGCGACATCCTGCCGCTCACCCCGCTCCAGCAGGGCTTCCTGCTGTACACCGCCGCCGACCACCACGGCCCCGACCCCTATCAGCGGCAGAGCCTGTTCGACCTGGACGGGCCGCTGGACACCGAGCGGCTGCGAGGGGCGGCGCACGCGCTCCTGACGAGACACCCCAACCTGCGCGCCGGCTTCACCCACAGGGGCGTCCAGGCGCCGGTGCAGGTGGTGCGGGAACAGGTGGAGGTCCCGTGGACCGTGCACGACCTGTCCCGGCTCGCACCGGCGGAGCAGGAGCGCCGGGAGGCGGAGATCCTCGCCGCGGACCAGAGCCGGCGGTTCGACCTGTCGACGCCCGTGCTGATGCGCTTCACCCTGCTGCGCCTCGGACCGGAGCGGCACCGGCTGCTCGTCGGGGACCACCACATCCTGCTCGACGGCTGGTCGAACTCGCTGGTGTGGCGGGAGCTGTTCGCCCTGTACCGCGGCGAGCGGCTGCCGGCGGCGCCGCCCTTCCGGGACTACCTGGCGTGGCTCGCGTCGTGCGACCGCGAGGCCGCGGTGTCGGCCTGGCGGAGCTACCTGGCGGGCGTCGACGGCCCGTCCAGGGTCCATGCCGCCAAGCCGGCGCCGGACGTCCCGCTGCGCTCCACGGACGTCACGCTGACGCCGGAGCTGACCGCTTCACTGGGGCAGCGGTGCGCACGGGCCGGGGTGACCCTCAACACGGCCCTCCAGACGGCGTGGGGCATCGCGCTCGGCCGCCTCACCGGGCGCGACGACGTGCTGTTCGGCAACACCGTCTCCGAGCGGCCGGCCGAACTCGACGGCGTCGAGTCCATGGTCGGGCTGCTGCTCAACACCGTGCCGCTGCGCGTGCGCGTCCAGCCGGGCGAACCCGTCGGCGCGACCATGGCCCGGGTGCAGGAGTCGCAGCTGGACGTCTTCCCGCACCGCTCCCTCGAGCTCACCGAGATCCAGCGGATCTTCGGGGCGGGCGAACTGTTCGACGCCTGCTACGTGTTCCAGAGCTATCCCGCGGATCTCCTCGACGAGAGCGGCACCGACGGACTGCGGGTGCGCGAGCGGGCGCAGGACGGGGCGGGCATTCCGCATTACCCGCTCAGCATCACGGTGACTCCGGACCGGCACCTCACCTTCACCGTCGGATACCACCCCGAGGTGTTCGACGACGACCAGATCGACGAGATCAAGGAATCCATCATCGGTACGCTCGAAACGATCGCGGCAGGGGAAAACGGATGAAGAACTTCCTGACGATGGTCCGTGGACTTCCGTTCGCGATGAAGGTCCTCCTGGCCTCCGCGGCCGCGCGGAGCCTGAGTTCCTTCGCGATCCTGGCCTACATGCCCATCTACCTGTACGACACGGTGGGCATGGACGGCGCCACCATCGGCTACGTGATCGGCGGCAGCGTACTGGTCGGCACGCTGGCGGGCGTCTACGGCGGCTACCTCGCGGACCGGTTCAGAAAAATCGATCTGGTGATCGCGCTGGACATCGCGATCATCTTGTTCAATCTCAGCCTGACGGTGTTCCACGATCCGGTCGCCGTCACGGTCATCCTGCTGATGACCAACGTCGCCTCCTGGTCGATGGGCGTCGCCGGCAGTGCCCTGCTCTCCGAACTGGTGCCGGCCGAGAACCGCGTCAAGGTGTTTTCCCTGCGGTATTCGCTGCAGAACATCGGTGCGGCGGTGGGCCCCTTCCTGGGCATCGCCGCGCTCACGCTCGGATCCGGCGGGCCGTTCTTCCTCAGCGTCATCGTCATTGGCGCCTCCCTGGTGCCTCTGGTAATTTTCCGCCAACGGTTCCTGCCCGCCGGCACCGGTACGACGACACCGGCCGGGGAAACGGAGCAGAGCGCGGAGAAGCAGGACGAGGAAGAGACCCCCAAGTTCCGCGACGTGCTGAAGGTGATGGGGGCGGACCGGCGTCTGACCTACTTCACCATCGGTGGAATTCTCAGCATCGTGGTGTACGGGCCCCTCCTGACCTTCATGTCGCAGTACCTCGTCCTGGTGGAGGACCGCGACACCGCCTACAAGCTGGTCGCCTACATTTCCGCCGCCAACGCCATTACGGTCATCGGCGCCCAGTACGCCCTCGGCAGCCGCCTGAAGCAGGACAACCTCCTGAAGTGGCTGACCGTAGGGATCGGCGCCTTCGTCATCGGGCTGGTCGCGATGTCGCTGTCCACGAACGCGGCCGTCATCGTCGCCGCCGTGGTGGTCTTCAGCCTCGGCGAGGTCGTCCTGGTGCCCGCCGAGTTCACGTTCATCGACTCCATCGCCCCCGACAACCTGCGCGGCAGCTATTTCGGGGCACAGAATCTCATTCACATCGGCATCGCCCTGGGACCGATCCTCTGCGGCTTCCTGCTCCAGCACTTCGTGCCGGCCGCGATGTTCTACGTCCTGATCGCCGTCGTGATAGCCAGCTGGTGGTTCTACGTCATCGGCTGCCGGGCCACGAAAGCCCATAGCGCACCGGCGCCGGCGGGCGCGGAAGCAGTGAAGGCGGGGAACCAGGGATGAGCTTCGAGGAGATCACGCAGAAGACGTACTGCCCCTTCGCCAAGCCGTCGAAGCTGGGGCCCGGGATCACCATTCCGACCGATGACGTCGAGAACGAGCTGGCGCGGCACCGTGACCTCATCTCGGACTTCTTCCGCACGGCCGAAGAACGCTCGCTCGACGGCATGATCATCACCTTCGAGGAGCCGACGCTCGGCACCACGCTGGACGCGCTGGTGGATCTCACCCGACGCTTCTACACCACGCTCACCCGGATGTTCCCGAGCGTGTACATTCCCGACGATCCGCAGCCCGATGAACGCTGGTACGCGATGATCGAGGGCGAACTGTTCTTCCTGGTCTCCTTCGCCCCCTGCTACCCGGAGACATCGCCGCGGTACAGCCACGGCGACCAACGGACCTACTTCCTGCTGCAACCCGTCAGCACTTTCGAGCGGAACGCCAAGTTCATCGACCGGCAGCGCACGGGAATCCAACGCGCTTTCGCCGCGGTCGGCAAACCGTACGACGTGCGACTGGCCACCATGGAGAACGACATGTTCAAGGCCGTCATGCCGATCGCCCCTCTCGACCGTCACATCCCGTGGTGGGCCCCCGGGGGAAGCGCGGCGGAAGAACAGCAGGACCGCATCCCGCACACCGGCCTTTAAAAGACCGTCACCCCACATCCGACACCCTGAGTAAGGCGCCCATGAGCCAGTACCGCGGAATCCTGAACTACGACCTCTCCGCCGACGACATAGCGTCCCTCGAGCAGCTGCTCTCCGACCCGCACGTGGCACAGAGCGATCCCGGCGAGCAGGCGTTCTACGACAACGCCTGGGAGCTGGTGTCGAAGGTCCCGACCGGTCTTCGCCGGGCCCTGGAGGATTTCCGGCGCAACGACGCGGCCGCCGGCTTCCTGCTGCGCGGCTTCGGCGTCGACGACGAGGCCGTCGGCCCGACACCCGGCACCTGGGCCGAGGCCGCGGCCGCCGGACGCACCCGCCGGGAAGAGCTCTTCCTCGGGTTGATGGGCCAGTGCCTCGGCGAAGTGTTCAGCTGGCCCACGCTGCAGTCCGGACGAATGATCCAGAACGTGCTGCCCATCGCCGGCGAAGAAGGCGAGCAGAACGGGCACGGCAGCGACGTGCTCCTCGAATGGCACACCGAGGACGCGTTCCATCCCTACCGCTGCGACTACCTGGCCCTCTTCGGCATCCGCAACCACGACCGGGTTCCGACGACGCTGGCTTCGGTCCAGGAGGTGGAACTGTCGGCGGACACGCGGCGGGTGCTGTCCGAACCGCGTTTCTACATCCTGCCCGACGACGAGCACCTGCGTCAGCTCGCCGTTCAGCGGCCCAACGACCCCGGACTGCTGCGGATGCGCGCGATGCGGGACAACCCCGAGCCCGTCGCCGTGCTCTTCGGCGCCGAGGACGCTCCGTACCTGCGCATCGACCCGTTCTTCATGCGCTGCGTCGACGGCGACCACGAAGCGGAAGTGGCGCTCAAGGAGCTGGTGACGGAGCTGGAGCGGGTGCAGCAGGACGTGGTGGTGGAAGCGGGCAGCCTGCTGATCGTCGACAACTACCTCGCCGTGCACGGCCGTCGCGCGTTCACGGCACGCTACGACGGGGCCGACCGCTGGCTGCAGAAGGCGGTCGTCGCACGCGATCTCCGCAAGTCGCGATCCGCGCGGGAGTCCGCCGCAGGACGCCTCCTGGGCTGATCCGGATGCCCGGGACCAGAGGCTCCGTCCGTTCCCGGACGGAGCCTCCGCCGTGCCGCGTGGGCTCCCGGGCGCGCTGTGCGACATGGCCGGCGTTCGCGGTCCCGGCTCCCCGGCGCGCCCCGGGACGGGAGGAAGCCGCGCCGGAGGCGTTCTCCGCAGCGGTCGACCAGGCGCGGGGCGCCTCGACGCGGCGACCGTGACCGGAACGCCACGCAGGCGACCCCTGTCCGACCGCCGAAGGGCTGCTGCAGCACGGCGGAAACCCGTCCAGCGCATGCCGCACGCTTCCCGCCCCTCTCTGGCCCTCCCCGCATCTTCCCACCGCCCGCACCGGCCTCGACGGACGTTCGCAGCTCCCTGCGGATCGACCGAACCCCGGGGCAGCCATTCACACCCCCAGACTTACGACCGCCGGTAGGATCGGCCCCATGAGCGGTAGTAGGAAGTATTCGATCAGCCTGCCCGAGGATCTCGCCGAGGCCGTACGCGCCCATGTCGGGCCCGGCGGTTTCTCCGCCTACGTCGCCGAGGCTCTCGAACAGAGGGTCGCCATGGACAAGCTGCGGGAGATCGTCTCCGATTTCGAGACCGAGAATGAAGCTCTCACCCGCGAGGAGGTCGAGGCCGCCCGGGCGCTGCTGCGCCACGACCACCGGCAGGCCGGCGGGGCCGCCACCTGATGCCCGGCACCCTCCTGCTCGACAGCGAAGGACTCTCGAAGCTCTACCGCAAGGACCGCACCGTCGTGGCCCTGGTCCAGGCGGCGTCGGAGGAGGGCGTCCGCGTCGCCACCAGCGCCATGACCACGCTTGAGGCCGACTACGAGCGCATCCACCCGGCCCGCATCAAGTGGGTCCTCTCCCGCATCGACGTTCACGACGTCACCAAGGAGATCACCGACCAGGCCGCCATCCTCCTTCGCAGCCATCACCTTCACGGTCACGAGTACGCCATCGATGCCGCTCTCGCCGCCATCGCCCGCAACGCGCCCCAGCCGGTCACCGTCCTCACCTCCGACCCCGAGGACCTGACACTCCTGTGCGGCCCTTCCGTGGAGGTCGTCAAGGTCTGAGACCGCGTCGCCGCCACGCCGTCCGGCCAAACGCTGTCACCGCATCGCGGGATCGAGGACTCACGGCGGACACACAACTGTGCCCGACCCGGCAACAGGCGGGTCGGGCACAGATATTGACCTGGCGTCAGACGTTGAAGCGGAACTCCACGACGTCCCCGTCCTGCATCACGTACTCCTTGCCCTCCATGCGCGCCTTGCCGGCCGCGCGGGCGTCGGCGACCGAGCCCGTCTCCACGAGGTCGGCGAAGGAGATGACCTCGGCCTTGATGAAGCCCTTCTGGAAGTCGGTGTGGATGACACCGGCCGCCTCGGGGGCCGTCGCGCCCTTCTTGATGGTCCAGGCGCGGGACTCCTTGGGGCCGGCCGTCAGGTAGGTCTGGAGGCCCAGGGTGTCGAAGCCGACGCGGGCGAGGGTGGCGAGGCCGGGCTCCTCGGCGCCGACGGACTGGAGGAGCTCCATGGCGTCCTCCTCGTCCAGCTCCGCGAGGTCCTGCTCCAGCTTGGCGTTGAGGAAGATCGCCTCCGCCGGGGCGACCAGGGCGCTCTGCTCCGCCTTGAAGGCGTCGTCGGTCAGCTCGTCCTCGTCCACGTTGAAGACGTAGAGGAACGGCTTCGCGGTGAGCAGGTGCAGGTCGTGGAGGAGTTCCGCCTTCTCCGAGCCCTGGACGACGCCCTGCGAGAAGAGGGTGTCGCCGCGCTCCAGGATCGCCTGGGCCGCCTCGACCGCGGCGACCTTCGGCGCCACGTCCTTCTTGATCCGGGACTCCTTCTGGAGGCGCGGCAGGACCTTCTCGATCGTCTGGAGGTCCGCGAGGATCAGCTCCGTGTTGATCGTCTCGATGTCGTCCTTCGGCGAGACCTTGCCGTCGACGTGGACGACGTTCTCGTCCTTGAAGGCGCGGATGACCTGGCAGATGGCGTCCGACTCGCGGATGTTCGCCAGGAACTTGTTGCCCAGGCCCTCGCCCTCGCTCGCGCCGCGCACGATGCCCGCGATGTCGACGAAGTCGACCGTCGCCGGGAGGACGCGCTGCGAGCCGAAGATCTCCGCGAGCTTGGCGAGGCGGGCGTCGGGGACGCCGACGACGCCGACGTTGGGCTCGATCGTGGCGAACGGGTAGTTGGCCGCCAGTACGTCGTTCTTGGTCAGGGCGTTGAACAGGGTCGACTTGCCGACATTCGGCAGACCGACGATTCCGATCGTGAGCGACACGGTGGCGACTTCCTGAAGTGTGGACGGGGGGCCGGTCCCCCAGTTTACGGGCGGGGCGAACCGGCCGGTGACGTCGGCCTTCGGCCGTTCTCGGGCGCAAGGTCGCCCAAAGCGCGTGTCCCGGACCCGGTTCCCGCCCCCCGCCGACCTACGTTGGTCGGATGGAGCAGCACAGGACAAGCCGGCCCCAAGGGCGCCGACGGCCGAAATCCCCCGGCAAACCGCCCGTCGCCCCGCCGCCCGCCGCACCGCACGCCGCCCCCTCCGGTCCGCTCGCGGAGGGCGCCTCCGCGCACCGCGTGACCCGCGGTGCCGGGCGGGCCCCCGGTGGCGCCCGCGCCGAACGGGCCGGATCTCCCGGCACTCCCGGCCGCACCCCGGACCGCGCCCCCGCCCGGCGGCCCGGCGGCCGGCCCGTGCCTCCCGTCGTCCTCGCCCTGCGGCGGCTCCCCGCGCCCCGGCTCACCGGCCTCGGCGCCGGGCTCTTCGCCTCGGCCGTCATGCTGGCGGCCGGTCTGCTCGACCTGCTGCTCCTCGACGCCTCCCCCGTCGCCTACGGGCTGGTGTTCCTGCTGGTCAGCGCCCTGACCGCGCTCTGGGTCCGTACCGCCGACCTGGTCACCGCCCCCATCGGCGTCCCCATCGCCTTCGCCGTCGGCATCGTCCCCGTCGCGGGCGGCACGGGCGGCCTCGGCAGCCAGGCCATGGCCGTCGTGACCGCCCTGGCCGTCCAGGCGGGATGGCTGTACGGCGGCACCCTGGTCGCCGGTGTCATCACGAGCGTCCGCAAGGTGCGGGACATGGGGCGGCGACAGCGACGGCCCCGGCCGGGCCGGGGAGCGGCCGGCCCTCCGTCCCCGGCCTCGACACCGGCCCCGAAGGACGCGAAAGACGCGCAAGACGTAAAGGGTACGAAGGGTACGAAAACCACGAGGGCCGCCAAGGCCCGGTGAGCCGGGCACACGGGCGGGCCGGGCACACCGGCAGGCCCGGCTCACCGGTGCGCCGGGGGCCGGGCATCCGTCGCGCCGAACAGGCCGGGGCCGGGGGCCGGGCATCCGTCGCGCCGGACGGGCCGGGGCCGGGGGCCGGAAGCCGGGCGCGTCCGCTCCCCGTTCCCCGTCCTTGCCCCCGGCCCTTCCCCCTCAGGCTCCGGACGCCGCCCGCGCCGCCATCGCCGCCCCCACGATGCCCGCGTTGTTCTGGAGCTCCGCCGGGACGATCTCCGCGCGGACGCCCTCGATGAGCGGGAGGAACTTGTCCGCCTTGCGGCTGACGCCGCCGCCGATGATGAAGAGCTCCGGCGAGAACAGCATCTCCACGTGCTCCAGGTACTTCCGCACCCTGCGGGTCGCCCAGTGCTCCCAGGTGAGGTCCTCGTCCTCCTTGGCCTTCGTGGAGGCCCGCTTCTCCGCGTCGTGGCCCTTCAGTTCCAGGTGGCCCAGCTCCGTGTTGGGGACGAGCCGGCCGTCGACGAAGAGGGCGGAGCCGATGCCCGTGCCGAGGGTCAGCATGATCACCGTGCCCTTGCGGCCCCGGCCCGCGCCGAAGGTCATCTCCGCGATCCCGGCCGCGTCCGCGTCGTTCAGGACGGTCACGGGGAGTCCCCCGAGGCGTTCACCGAGGAGCGCGCCCGCGTCGACGTCGATCCACGACTTGTCGACATTGGCGGCCGTACGGATCGTGGAGCCCGTCACCACGCCGGGGAAGGTCACTCCCACCGGTCCCGTCCAGCCGAAGTGCTCCACGACCTCCGCGACGCAGTCCGCCACCCCGTCGGGTGTGGAGGGCTGTGGAGTCAGTACCTTCTGTCGCTCCGCGGTGAGCGCGCCGCGCTCCAGGTCCACGGGAGCGCCCTTGATGCCCGAGCCGCCGATGTCCACTCCGAAGACGTTCATGGACCCACCGTAAAGGCTGGGGCGCCGAGTTACTCCTCGGTCCGGCCTCCCCGACCGGGTCGTCCCCGGCCGGTCCGCTCCCCCATCGGGGACGACCCGCCGGGGCGAACCACCGAGGCCGACCCGCCGGGAGCGCTCCGTCGGCTCAGTCCTCGACCGGCGCCGCCGCGCCCAGCTTCTCGGCCTCGGCCCGCAGGTCCCTGTTGCGGAGCTCCTTGGGGAGCGAGAAGGTCAGGGACTCGTCGGCCGTCTTGACGATCTCGACGTCCGCGTAACCGCGCTCGGCGAGCCACTCCAGGACCTCCTGCACCAGGACGTCCGGGACGGAGGCGCCGGAGGAGAGGCCGACGCTGGTGACGCCCTCCAGCCAGGCTTCGTCGATCTCGCTCGCGAAGTCCACGAGGTACGCGGCGGGCACGCCGGCCTGCTTGGCGACCTCGACCATGCGGATCGAGTTGGAGGAGTTCTTCGAGCCGACGACGATCACCAGCTCGGCCTGGCCGGCCAGCTCCTTGATCGCGGTCTGGCGGTTCTGCGTGGCGTAGCAGATGTCGTCGGACGGCGGGGAGATCAGCTGCGGGAACTTCTCCTTCAGCGCGTCGACCGTCTCCATCGTCTCGTCCACCGACAGCGTGGTCTGGGAGAGCCAGACGACCCGGGAGGGGTCGCGGACCTCGATCTTCGCCACGTCCTCGGGGCCGTCGACGAGCTGGATGTGGTCCGGGGCCTCGCCGGAGGTGCCGATGACCTCCTCGTGGCCCTCGTGGCCGATGAGGAGGATGTCGAAGTCGTCCTTGGCGAAGCGGACGGCCTCCTTGTGGACCTTGGTGACCAGCGGGCAGGTGGCGTCGATGGTCGCGAGCCGGCCCTGCCGGGCCTCCTCGTGGACGGTCGGGGCGACGCCGTGCGCGGAGAACATCACGATGTTGCCCGGCGGCACCTCGGTCGCCTGGTCGACGAAGATCGCGCCCTTCCGCTCCAGGGTCTGGACGACGTACTTGTTGTGGACGATCTCGTGCCGGACGTAGATCGGGGCCCCGTACTGTTCCAGGGCCTTCTCCACCGCGATCACGGCACGGTCCACGCCCGCGCAGTAGCCGCGGGGAGCGGCGAGCAGGACACGCTTCGGGCGGTTCGTCGCGGAGGCGGAATCGGGCGTCGGCGCGGGCGTTGCAGTCATGCGTCCCATCGTAAGGCCGCGTCCCCGCACGGCCGCGCCGGTCGGCGGAAGGCCGCGTTCCGTACGGCCGCGTCGGTCAGCGGTTCGGCCGCCGCCGTGGCCGAGACTGGGTCCATGGCCGAGGAATCGCGGGTGACGGCGGGTACGGGCGGCGAGGACCACACGGGGCTTCGACGGAACCTCGGGTTCCGCGACCTGGTCGTCTACGGACTTCTCTTCATCGCGCCCATGGCGCCGGTCGGCGTCTTCGGGACGCTGGACGCCAAGTCGCACGGCGCGGTCGCCCTCGTGTACCTGGTGGCCACGGTCGCCATGGCGTTCACGGCGTTCAGCTACGCCCAGATGGTGCGGGTCGCCCCCCAGGCGGGTTCCGTCTTCACCTACGCGCGCAAGGGGCTCGGGGAGGGGCCGGGGTTCGTCGCCGGGTGGATGGCGATGCTCGACTACCTGCTGATCCCCGCCGTCGCCTACCTCTTCGCGGGCATCGCCATGGAGGCCCTGGTCCCGGAGGTGGACCGGTGGGTGTGGACCGGGATCGCGGTGGTCGTCACCACCCTGCTCAACCTGTGGGGCGTACGGGCGGCGGCCCGGGTCGGCTTCGCCGTGCTCGCGATGGAGATCGTGGTCCTGCTGGTCTTCGCCGTCTCGGCCGTGGTGACGCTCGTACGGGACGGGGCGCAGCGCGACTGGTGGTCGCCGCTGACCGGGGACGTCTCCTTCTCGCTCGCGGCGGTGCTCGGCGCGGTCTCGGTCGCCGTCCTCTCCTACCTGGGCTTCGACGCGATCGCCTCCTTCGCCGAGGAGGTCACCGGGGGGTCGGAGAAGGTGGCGCGGGCGCTGCTGTTCTGCCTGGCCCTCGCGGGCGTGCTCTTCGTGGCCCAGACCTGGCTGGTGGCGCTGCTCGAACCGGTCTCCTCCGCCGACCTCGCCGCCGACCCCGGAAAGCAGGGCTCCGCCTTCTACGACGCCGTGGACACCTCGGTCGGCGGCTGGCTGCACGACCTGGTGGCCGCCTCGAAGGCGATCGGCGCGGCCTTCGCGGCGCTCGCCGGGCAGGCGGCCGGGGGCCGGCTGCTCTTCGCGATGGGCCGCGACCGGCGCCTGCCCCGCCCGCTCGCCCGGACGGACGGCGGCGTGCCGCGCGTGGCGCTGCTCGTGGCGGCGGCGGTGACGATGATCGCGGCGGTGTGGGCGGCGCGACGGGACGACGGCCTCGACCACCTGGTGTCGGTGGTCGACGTCGGCGCCCTGACGGCCTTCGTCCTGCTGCACGCGAGCGTGGTGGGCTGGTTCGCCGTACGGAGGGGAGAGGGGCCGCCGCACGTGCTCAAACACGTGGTGGTCCCGGTCGTCGGCGCGGCGATCCTGGTCGCGGTGATCGTGGAGGCGTCGACGGCGGCCCAGGTGGTGGGCGTGGTGTGGCTGGGCGTGGGGCTCGTGGTGCTGGCCGTGCAGGGGGTGCGGCAGGAGCCCTGACGGGAGGAGGGCGCCCGGGGCGCGGGACCGCGCGCGGCGGGGTGTCCGGAGCCGCGCGCGGCGGGGGCGCGGTGGGGTCCGCGCACGGCCCCGGCCGTCCCGTACGGGATCGGACCGTCCCGTACGGACCCGGACCCGGCCCCGGCCCCGGACCGTCCCGACGACCGGCGTCCGGCGCCGTGACGTCCTCCGCCCTTCCGCCCCTCGGCGCCCTGACGTTGTCCTACCGCGCCGTTACGCTCGGTCCATGGCTCTGACTACGTCCGCGGAAACGCCGCTCCCCGTCGGTGAGGTCTCCCGGCTGATCGGCGGGTGGATCGACCGGCTCGGGGCGATCTGGGTCGAGGGGCAGATCACGCAGCTGTCGCGGCGCCCCGGCGCCGGGGTCGTCTTCCTGACGCTGCGGGACCCCTCGTACGACATCTCCATCGGCGTCACCTGCTACCGGCAGGTCTTCGACGCGGTCGCGGACGTCGTGTCGGAGGGGGCCAGGGTCGTCGTGCACGCCAAGCCCGAGTGGTACGCGCCGCGCGGGCAGCTGTCGCTGCGGGCCGTCGAGATCAAGCCGGTCGGGATCGGGGAGCTGCTCGCCCGCCTCGAACAGCTGAAGCGGACCCTGGCCGCCGAGGGCCTGTTCGCGTCCGACCGGAAGAGACCGCTGCCGTTCCTGCCGCACCGGATCGGCCTCGTCTGCGGACGCGCGTCGGCCGCCGAGCGGGACGTCCTGGAGAACGCGCGCCGCCGCTGGCCCGCCGTCCGCTTCGAGGTGCGGAACGTCGCGGTGCAGGGCGTGAAGGCGGTTCCGCAGGTCGTGGGGGCGGTCCGGGAGCTGGACGCGGACCCGGGGGTGGACGTGATCATCGTCGCCCGGGGCGGCGGGAGCGTCGAGGACCTGCTGCCGTTCTCGGACGAGCAGCTCGTCCGGGCGGTGGCCGACTGCCGTACGCCGGTGGTCTCCGCGATCGGGCACGAACCGGACTCGCCCCTGCTCGACCTGGTGGCCGACCTGCGCGCCTCGACGCCGACGGACGCGGCCAAGAAGGTCGTCCCGGACGTCGGGGAGGAGCTGGACCGGGTGCGCGGCCTGCGCGACCGGGCGCTGCGGACCGTGCGGGGCCTCCTCGACCGCGAGGAGCGCGGACTGGCGCACGCGCTCGCGCGGCCCGTCATGGAACGGCCGCTGCGCATGGTCGAGGTCCGCGAGGACGAGGTGGCCGCGCTGCTCGCCCGGAGCCGGCGGGTCCTCGGCCATCTGCTCGACCGGGCCGACTCGGAGCTCTCGCACACCCGGGCGCGGGTCCGGGCGCTGTCGCCCGCCGCGACGATGGAACGGGGGTACGCGGTGCTCCAGCGGGCGGACGGCACGGTGGTCCGCTCCCCCGGCGAGGTCTCCGGGGACGAGGAGCTGCGGGCCCGGGTCGCGGAGGGCGAGTTCGCGGTACGGCGCGTGGCCGACCCCGGCTGAGCGCTCCGGGGCCGGACGCCCCCGCACATGGCCGCCGGCCACGACCACGGCACACCGGCCACCGATCACCGATCACCGACAGAGGACGGAACATGGCAGCGAGCACGAGCACGAGTACGGGTACGGGCACGGACGGGACGGCGCTCGGGTACGAGCAGGCGCGGGACGAGCTGATCGAGGTCGTCCGGCGGCTCGAGGCGGGCGGGACGACCCTGGAGGAGTCCCTGGCGCTCTGGGAGCGCGGGGAGGAGCTGGCGAAGGTGTGCCGGCTCCGCCTCGACGGGGCGCGGGCCCGCCTGGACGCGGCCCTCGCGTCGGAGGCGGACGGCGGGGAGGACGGGACCGGGGACGACGGGGAGGGGTGACCTTCCGGTCCGCTCCCGTCCCGGCGTAGGATCACGAGTGAAGCGGATCACTATCCGGATTAGGTAGTTGAACTTTCACCAATCCTGGGCGTACTGTCGGAGACATCGCTTGAACTCCGTACGAGTGATCCCTCTTGTGCGCTTTCGCGCAGCCGCGCAGTCCGGAAGGTACGCAGCATGTCCCTCGCCCTTGACCCCGCCGCCCAGGACCTCCTCTTCCGCGAGGCCCGCACCGCCAACACGTTCACCGACGAGCCGGTGACCGACGAGCAGGTCCGGGCGATCTACGACCTGGTGAAGTACGGCCCCACCGCCTTCAACCAGTCCCCGCTGCGCATCACCCTGGTCCGCTCCCCCGAGGCCCGCGAGCGCCTGGTCGCGCACATGGCCGAGGGCAACCGGCCGAAGACCGCCGCCGCGCCGCTCGTCGCGATCCTCTCCGCCGACAACGAGTTCCACGACGAGCTGCCGGCCCTGCTCCCGCACTTCCCGCAGGCCAAGGACATGTTCTTCGCCGAGCGCCCGGCCCGTGAGCAGTCCGCCCTGCTGAACGCCGCCCTCCAGGCCGCGTACTTCATCGTGGGCGTCCGCGCCGCCGGCCTGGCCGCCGGTCCGATGACCGGCCTGGACTTCGCCGGCGTCCAGAAGGAGTTCCTCGACGACGACCACACCCCGCTGATGGTCGTCAACATCGGCAAGCCGGGCGAGGACGCCTGGTTCCCGCGCTCCCCGCGCCTGTCCTTCGACGAGGTCGTCACCACCGTCTGAGACCGGCGGGCCGGTGGCCGCGGCCACCGCCACGGGAAGGGCCCCGCACTCCACGAGTGCGGGGCCCTTCCCGTACGCCTCCCGGGCCGGCCCGGCACGTCCCGGACCCGTCCCGGCCCTCCCGACGCCCTCGGCCCCGGGAGCGCCTCAGACCTTCTTCGACCGCAGCGAGCCCGCCATCTCGGCCAGCCGGTCGAAGGAGACCGTGCCGGTCACCACGGTCGTGGCGCCGCCCTCCGACCGCACGAGCGCGTCGTACTTCGGGCCCTCCCAGAGCTGCCAGACCTCGCCGGCGACCGCCCGGGTCCTCCCGGTGTTCTTCGCCTTGTGGGTCACCTCGGGCACGAACGTGCCCGCCGCCGCCGTCGACTGGTGGATCGCCACGTACTGCGTGTCCGGGGAGAGGAAGCCGAGCTGCCACGCGTCGGCCTTCTCGCGCCGGTACGAGACGACCGTCGCCCTCCAGCCCTCTCCGAGGCCCTCGGGGGCCAGCACCGGATACGGCGCCGCCCGCTGGGCCGTCAGGAGCTCGACCCGGTAGTCCTTCGCCTTGACCGGCTCCGTGCTCTCGTCGTGCGGGATGAAGAGATACATCACGCCCGCGGCGACCATGATCACACCGAGGGACTGGAACATCCCGCGTACCGTCTGCCTGCCTCGCATACCTGCCACGCCCCCCATGGTCGCATCACGGTCCCGTGCTCATACGTAGGCCCCCCTGCTCATTTTGTCGACCTGACGATAGAGTCGCAGCACCCTCTTTTTTTCCCGGCCGTCGCCGTACAGAAAGGTGCGCCCCGATGACCGAGCACACCCTCCCGCCCGAACTGGAGGTCTCCCCCGAGGCCCCCGACCGCAACCTCGCCCTCGAACTGGTCCGCGTGACCGAGGCCGCCGCCATGGCCGCCGGGCGCTGGGTCGGCCGCGGCGACAAGATCGGCGCGGACGGCGCGGCGGTCAACGCCATGCGCACCCTGATCTCCACCGTCTCGATGGACGGCGTCGTCGTCATCGGCGAGGGGGAGAAGGACGAAGCCCCCATGCTCTTCAACGGCGAGCGGGTCGGCGACGGCACCGGCGCCGAGGTCGACATCGCGGTCGACCCGATCGACGGCACCACGCTCAACGCCAAGGGCATGCCCAACGCGATCGCCGTCCTGGCCGCCGCCGACCGCGGCAGCATGTTCGACCCGTCCGCGGTCTTCTACATGGACAAGCTGGTCACCGGCCCGGAGGCCGCCGACTTCGTCGACATCAACGCCCCCGTCTCGGTCAACATCCGCCGGGTCGCCAGGGCGAAGAACTCCTCGCCCGAGGACATCACGGTCGTCATCCTGGACCGCCCCCGCCACGAGGGCATCGTCAAGGAGATCCGCGAGACCGGGGCCCGGATCAAGTTCATCTCGGACGGCGACGTCGCCGGTTCGATCATGGCCGTCCGCGAGGGCACCGGCGTCGACATGCTCATGGGCGTCGGCGGCACCCCCGAGGGCATCATCTCCGCCTGCGCCATCAAGTGCCTCGGCGGCGTGATCCAGGGCAAGCTCTGGCCGAAGGACGAGGCCGAGCGGCAGAAGGCCCTCGACGCGGGCCACGACCTGGACCGGGTGCTCTCCACGGACGACCTGGTCGGCGGGGACAACGTCTTCTTCGTGGCCACCGGCATCACCGACGGCGAACTGCTGCGCGGGGTGCGCTACCGCGCCGAGACGGCGACCACGCAGTCCCTGGTCATGCGCTCGAAGTCGGGCACGATCCGGCAGATCGACTCCACGCACCGGCTCTCGAAGCTGCGCGCGTACAGCAAGATCGACTTCGATCGCGCCAACTGAGACGGTCCGCCGCCGGTCCGGCGGGAGCCGCCGGACGGACGGCACGAAGAGGGGCGCCCCCATGTGCGGTGGGGGCGCCCCTTCCCGTACGGGCCCGCGCGGAGCGTCCGCGCCTCCGTCGGGGTCCGGTCAGCCCGCCTTGGCGATCCGTTCGGCCGGGGCCGACTTCCTCAGCTCCACCTCGCGCCGCCGGCGCCGGGCCAGCACGACGCGGCGCTCCGCCGCCGTGAGCCCGCCCCACACCCCGTACGGCTCCGGCTGGAGCAGCGCGTGCTCGCGGCACTCGACCATCACCGGACAGCGCGCGCAGACCCGCTTGGCCGCCTCCTCGCGCGCGAGGCGCGCGGCGGTGGGCTCCTTGGAGGGGGCGAAGAAGAGTCCGGCCTCGTCCCTGCGGCACACCGCCTCCGCGTGCCACGGACCGCCCTCGTCCTCCCGGGCGGGGGTGCGCGGCGGGGGGACGGCGACGGCCTGGAGGGGCTGATGCGGCAGTTGCAGCACGGTCTACTCCTGACGACGGCTTCGCGGGCGAGGGCGATGCACGAGCCTTACCCACTGTGCGTGCGCCTATGCACTGGGTGCCGCCGCGCACCGCCCCGCGGACGCCGGACGGCGCATTCCGGTCACCTCGTGGCCGGTCTTCCCGCCCTTGCGGCACCTCGTGGCCGGTCTTCCCGCCCTCGCGGCGCCTCGCGACCGTCCGCTCCCGCCCCGCCGGGCCGGCGCGCTCCCCCGCGCCCGGACGCCGGGCGCCCGGCCGGGGCGTCCGCGTCCGGTGCCCGTCAGTGGCCCAGGTGCTTCCGCGCCCTGGCCTGGAGGTCCGTGATCCACTTGCCGCGCTTGGGCCGCGCCTCGACGTTCCCGAAGACCGAGTAGCCGTTGACGACGACGACCGGGGCCTGCGGATCGACGCCCTCCAGGGTCACGACCTCGAAGTTGCCGAAGATCCCGCTGCCGTTGCCGCGCAGGCTGATGTTCTCCGGGACCCGCACCTCGACGTTGCCGAAGACGGAGGTGGCGTTGATGGTGGTGAGGCGCTGGGCGAAGATCGCCTCGGTCAGGTCGATCTCGACGTTGCCGAAGAACGCGAACGCGTTCGTCCGGCGGCCCACCCGCCAGCGGCCCTTGCGGGTGGTGCTGGAGAAGACAGCGACGAGGTTGTCCGGGGCGCCCTCCGGGTCGTCGGGGCCGTAGGCGTACGCCTCCCCGGGCTCCGGCCGGGTCGTCCGGGCCGCCGGCAGGTCGCGGACGATCGGCTCCAGCTCCCCGACCGTCTTGGCACGGTAGACCGCGTCGATCCGGTCCGCGTGCTCCTCGGGGTCGAGCCTCCCCTCGGCCAGGGCGTCCCTCAGGATGTCCGCGATCCGGTCCCGGTCCGCGTCCGAGGCCCGCAGCGAGCCCTCCGGATGGGCGGAGACGGGCGCCGCGGGGGCGGTCTCGGCGGGGGCGGCCGACCGCTGCGGCTGCGGCTGCTTCTCGGGTTCGGGCTGCTTTTCGAGGTCCACGGAGGCAGCCTAGCGAAACGCGATAGATCGCGACCAGGGGGCGGGGCCGGAAGGCGCGGACGGAATCGGGGCGGCCGGGGCCCGGCCGCGCCCGGGACCCGGCGCCGGCGCGGGTGAGCCCTACCTCACAGGAACGCCGGGGCGGGCGCGTTCTACGCTGGAGGGCGCGCCGCCAACGGAGGCGGCGCCGCCGTCCGCCGAGTGAGGAATGACCGCCGTCATGCCAGAGTTTTCGTACTCCGATCTGCTCCCCCTGGGAGAGGACACCACGCCCTACCGCCTGGTGACCTCCGAAGGCGTCTCCACCTTCGAGGCCGACGGGCGTACGTTCCTCAAGGTCGAGCCGGAGGCGCTGCGCACGCTGGCCGCCGAGGCGATCCACGACATCCAGCACTTCCTGCGCCCGGCCCACCTGGCCCAGCTGCGCCGGATCATCGACGACCCGGAGGCGTCGGGCAACGACAAGTTCGTCGCGCTCGACCTCCTGAAGAACGCGAACATCGCCGCCGCCGGCGTCCTCCCGATGTGCCAGGACACCGGCACCGCGATCGTCATGGGCAAGCGCGGCCAGAACGTGCTGACGAGCGGCCGCGACGAGGAGGCCCTGTCCAAGGGCGTCTACGACGCGTACACCAAGCTCAACCTGCGGTACTCGCAGATGGCCCCGGTGACCATGTGGGAGGAGAAGAACACCGGCTCGAACCTGCCCGCGCAGATCGAGCTGTACGCGACCGACGGCGGCGCGTACAAGTTCCTCTTCATGGCCAAGGGGGGCGGCTCCGCCAACAAGTCCTTCCTCTACCAGGAGACGAAGGCCGTCCTCAACGAGGCGAGCATGATGAAGTTCCTGGAGGAGAAGATCCGCTCGCTCGGCACGGCCGCCTGCCCGCCGTACCACCTGGCGATCGTCGTCGGCGGCACCAGCGCCGAGTTCGCCCTGAAGACCGCCAAGTACGCCTCCGCGCACTACCTGGACGAGCTGCCCACCGAGGGCTCGGCCGAGACCGGCCACGGCTTCCGCGACAAGGAGCTGGAGGAGAAGGTCTTCGAGCTGACGCAGCGGATCGGCATCGGCGCGCAGTTCGGCGGCAAGTACTTCTGCCACGACGTGCGCGTGGTGCGCCTGCCGCGCCACGGCGCCTCGCTGCCCGTCGCGATCGCCGTCTCCTGCTCGGCCGACCGCCAGGCCGTCGCGAAGATCACCGCCGAGGGCGTCTTCCTGGAGCGGCTGGAGACGGACCCGGCGCGGTTCCTGCCGGAGACGGAGGACTCCGACCTGGAGGCCGGCGAGGTCGTGCGGATCGACCTCAACCAGCCGATGGACGACATCCTGGCCGAGCTGACCAGGCACCCGGTCAAGACCCGCCTCTCCCTGACCGGGCCGCTGGTCGTGGCGCGCGACATCGCACACGCCAAGATCAAGGAGCGCCTGGACGCGGGCGAGGAGATGCCGCAGTACCTGAAGGACCACCCGGTGTACTACGCGGGTCCGGCGAAGACCCCCGAGGGGTACGCCTCCGGCTCCTTCGGCCCGACGACGGCCGGCCGCATGGACAGCTACGTCGAGCAGTTCCAGGCGGCGGGCGGCTCGAAGGTCATGCTGGCCAAGGGCAACCGCTCGCAGCAGGTCACCGACGCGTGCGGCACGCACGGCGGCTTCTACCTCGGCTCGATCGGCGGCCCGGCGGCCCGCCTCGCGCAGGACTGCATCAAGAAGGTCGAGGTCGTCGAGTACGAGGAGCTCGGCATGGAGGCGGTCTGGAAGATCGAGGTCGAGGACTTCCCGGCCTTCGTCGTCGTGGACGACAAGGGGAACGACTTCTTCCAGAACCCGGCGCCGGAGCCGACGTTCACCCACATCCCGGTGCGGGGCCCCGGCCTCGCCTGACCCGGGACGGCGTCCCCCGAGGGGCCCCGGCCACCACCGGCCGGGGCTCCTCCCGCCGTCCGTGCCGGGCGTCAACCGCCCTGTTCGGCGAGGGCCTTGACGCCCGCGAGGGTCGCCTCCATCCCCGTGCGCAGCTCTCCCAGCCGGGCGGCGACGATCTCCTCCTCGCGGTCCGGCCACCGTTCGACGGTCAGGGTGACCCCGCTGCGGCCCGGACCGAGGCGGGCCGACTGCCGCAGCCGGGTGCCCCCGTCCTCGGGGGCGAGTTCGTAGCGCCAGGTCGCCAGGGCCCCCGCCGGGTCCGGCACCGGCTCCCCGAAGAGGCCGTCCGCGTCCGTGACGGCCCAGGCGAACACCCGCCGCTCCACCAGCTCGGTCACGTACGAGACGGTCCGCCACTCGCCGAGCAGCCGGTGGTGGTTGTACCCCTCGAAGCGCGCGCCCACCCGGGGGCCGTCCGCCCCGTCGAGCCAGGCGGCGCGCCGCAGTTCGGGGCTGAACCGGGCGGGCAGCAGGATGTCGGTCACCAGCCCCCAGACCAGGGGCACGGACGCCCCGATGTGGATGTCACCGTGCGCGCTCGGCCCCTCGGCGTACTTCATGGCGCTCCCTCCGTTCCGGTCCCCGATCATCCCGGGGGCCGGTCCGCCTCCACAACGGGACTTCGGTCACTCCCGTCCGGACGCGGGGACGCGCCGCCGCGCCGGCCCCGCCCGCCGGGACCTCCCGGGCCTCCCGGACCGTGCGGGTCCGGTCCGGGACTACCCTGCCGGTCATGAGACTTCCGATACGGCTCCTGGTCCCCGTCCTCCTCGCGGCGGGACCGCTGCTGTCCGGCTGCGGTCCCGAGCCGCTGCCGGAGGTCACCGGTGGGGCGCGGCCGACCGCGGGGCCGCCGGGGACCGGAGCCCCGGCCGCGCCCGCCGCCGGGGCCTCCCTCGGCGGCCCGGGGACGGCCTGCGTCCTGCCGGTCTCCTTCACGCTCGCGGCGGAGTGGAAGCCGAAGGCGGTCGTGGTCCCCGAGGGGTCCGAACTCGCGGAGCTCGCCCGCCGGGGGCCGGCCGTCATGCGCTGCGAGATCGACGCCAAACCGGCCGGACACCTGGGGTTCCTGCGGGTGTGGACGGCGGAGAAGGGGTCCGCGCGGGCCGTGCTCGAAGGTTTCGTGACGGCGGGCGGGAAGAGTCCGGGCGCCTCCTACCGGGAGACGACGGCGGGCGCGCTGCCCGCCGTCGAGGCGACCTACACGGTGCGGAGCGAGTCACTCGACGGGAACGACGCGGGCAAGGAGGCCCGCGCCTTCGCCGTCACCACCCCGCGCGGGGTGGTCGTGGTCGATCTGGGCGGGTCGGACACCGGGGAGCACCGCGCGATGCTCCCGGCGTACGAACTGGCCCGCACGACCCTGAAGGGCTCCTGATCCGGGCGTGCCGCGGCCCCCGTCCCGTGCTGGGCGGGGGCCGCGGTGTTCCCGGCGGGGTACGGGCTACGCGAACTTCTGGTTCGCGGAGCCGTCGCAGGTCTGGAGCCTGACGGGCTCCCTCGCCGCGCCCTGGGTGAGGCAGACGCCGGTCGCGGCGGCGGGCCGGATGGTGGCGCCGTCACGGACGAACTTCTGGTTGGCGCCGCCGTGGCAGTTCCAGAGGAGCAGGGCCGTGCCCGTCCGGTACTGGAGGTCGGGCACGTCGAGGCAGCGGTCCTGGGTGAGGCCGGTGTGGACGGTCTGCCGGGCGGAGTCGTACCACCAGGTCTGGTTGCGTCCGTCGTGGCAGTCCCAGCCGAGGACCCGGGTGCCGTTGGAGCTGCTCGCGGCGTCCACGTCCAGGCAGTCGCCGGTCGCCTGGTTCTTCAACGGCCGGTAGGCGTCGTCCCAGGCGAGCGGGAAGAGGGTGGGCCTGCCGGTGGAGTTCACGTCGGCGCAGCTCGCCTCGCGCAGGCCGGACGTGTAGAGCTGGGTGAGGCAGGAGGCGAAGGCGGCGTGTCCGCGCGCGTTGGGGTGGAAGGACTGGCGGACCGAGTTCTCGTCCGGCAGGCCGGGCTTGGAGAGGTCGATGTAGAGGCCCCGGGCCCAGGGGTCCTCCATGCAGACCTCGTGGCCGTGGAAGAGGCGGGAGTTGTCGAGGTAGGTGGCGCCGGTGCTCGCGGCGGCCTTCCGCATGCCGCGCTCGAAGGCGGGTACGGCGGTGTTGCGGCCCCAGACGGTGTCGGAGTCGTAGCCCAGGCCGCCGCAGGCCAGCTTGCCGGGGAAGTTCGGGTTGTCGCGGAAGTCGGGGCCGATCGGGCTGGGGTAGCCCATGAGGACGAGCTTGTAGTCGCCGTCGGCGTACCCGGCGTCGCGCATGACGGTCCTCAGGTCGCGGACGGTCTGTTCGACCTTGGGGACGAGTCCGTCGACGCGGGCCTGCCAGCCGGGGGCGTACTTGGGCTCGCAGGCGCCCTGGCTGAGGAGGTAGCGGGTGACGCAGTCGGTCATGACGGGGCCGAACTGGAGGTCGTCGTTGGCTCCGGCGACGAGCAGGACCATCTTGACGCGGGTGTTGCGGGCCTTGACCGCGAGGTTGTCGCTCTGGACGAGTTCGTCGGCGTACTGCCGGGAGCCGCCGATGCGGATGTTGCCGCTGTACGCGCCGGAGCAGGACACGTTGAACGTGAGGTCCGCGGGGATCCCGGTGCGGTGGATGGCGGCGTCGGGCGAGCGGTGGCACCAGTTGGTGGGACCGTTGGTGGGGGGTTCGTAGGTCCCGACGCCCTCGCCGGAGATCTCGCTGTCGCCGAGCGAGACCAGGCCGGTCCTGCGCTGGTCGAGCGGGCGCTCCTCGGGGCTTCCGTAGATCTTGGTGGCCTCGGCCGCCCGGATCGCCTCCAGGGCGGGGGGAAGGGGTACGGAGGAGACGGTGGCCCTCGTGCCGGTGGCCGTGTCGGCCGCGCCGGCGGGAGCGGTGGCCGCGATCATGGTTCCGAGGACCGCGGCGGCCGCGGCGACGGCTGCGGCGGGTCGGCGGAGTCTGTACCTGGTGCGCGTCATGGCGCCTCCTGGAAGTGGGGTTACCCACGGTTTTTACTGGCCGGTACGCGGCTTGGGAATACATCGAACAAGACAACTGCTCAACTTTTGCGGGAGGTTGAAGAAGATGAACGACCGTGAGGGCTACCGGATCGAGCACGATTCCATGGGTGAGGTGCGGGTTCCCGCCCACGCCAAGTGGCGGGCGCAGACCCAGCGGGCGGTGGAGAACTTCCCCGTGTCGGGCCAGCGCCTGGAGCGCGCCCACATCGAGGCCCTGGCCCGGATCAAGGCCGCCGCCGCCAAGGTCAACGCCGGGCTCGGGGTGATCGACGGGGACCGGGCCGGGGCGATCGTCTCGGCGGCCGGGGAGGTCGCGGAGGGCCGCTGGGACGAGCACTTCCCCGTGGACGTCTTCCAGACCGGCTCGGGCACCTCGTCCAACATGAACGCCAACGAGGTGATCGCCACCCTCGCCACCGAGCGGCTGCCGGAGGGCCGGGAGGTCCACCCCAACGACCACGTGAACGCCTCGCAGTCCTCCAACGACGTCTTCCCGTCCTCCATCCACATCGCGGCCACCGGCGCCGTCACCCGCGACCTGATCCCCGCCCTGGAACACCTGGCCGCCGCCCTGGAGCGGAAATCGGCCGAATTCGCGGAGGTCGTGAAGTCCGGCCGCACCCATCTGATGGACGCCACCCCGGTCACCCTCGGCCAGGAGTTCGGCGGGTACGCGGCCCAGATCCGGTACGGGGTCGAACGGCTGCGGTCCGCGCTCCCCCGGCTCGCGGAACTCCCCCTCGGCGGCACGGCGGTGGGCACCGGCATCAACACCCCGCCCGGCTTCTCGGCGGCGGTCATCGAGGAGGTCGCCCGCACGACCGGGCTGCCGCTGACCGAGGCCCGCGACCACTTCGAGGCGCAGGGCGCCCGCGACGGCCTGGTGGAGACGTCCGGACAGCTCAGGACCCTCGCCGTCTCCCTCACCAAGATCGCCAACGATCTGCGCTGGATGGCCAGCGGGCCGCGCACGGGCCTCGCGGAGATCAACCTCCCCGACCTCCAGCCCGGCTCCTCGATCATGCCCGGCAAGGTGAACCCGGTGATCCCCGAGGCGGTCCTGATGGTCGCCGCGCAGGTGACCGGGAACGACACGACGGTGGCGGTGGCGGGCGCGGCCGGGAACTTCGAGCTCAACGTCATGCTGCCGGTGATGGCCAAGAACCTGCTGGAGTCCGTACGGCTCCTGGCCAACGCCTCCCGGCTGCTCGCGGACCGCACGGTCGACGGGATCACGGCCAACGCCGGACGCGCCCGCGAGTACGCCGAGTCCTCGCCGTCCGTGGTCACCCCGCTGAACAAGTACATCGGCTACGAGGAGGCCGCCAAGGTCGCCAAGAAGTCCCTCGCCGAGCGGAGGACCATCCGCGAGGTGGTCCTCGAGTCCGGGTACGTCGAGCGGGGCGACCTCACCCTGGAACAGCTGGACGAAGCCCTCGACGTCCTGCGGATGACGCGCCCGCAGGACGGGGGCGGCCGCCCGTGACCCGTGCCGCGGCGGCGCCGGGAGCGCGCCCCCGGGGCGTGTGCCGGAAGCGGCGCCGTCCTCCGGACGGACGGCGCCGCTTCCGGCACACGCCCTAAGATCTGCGCATGACAGGATCGGACGGCTCCCCGCACTGGGCGCCGGGGGACCACATCCTCTGGCGCTACCGAGGCAACGGCACCGGAGCGGTGCACATCTGCCGGCCCGTGACGGTCGTCCGGGACACGGCCGATCTGCTCGCGGTCTGGATGGCGCCCGGCACCGAGTGCGTGCGGCCCGTGCTCGCCGACGGCTCCCCCGTCCACGAGGAGCCGCTCGCCACCCGCTACACCGCCCCCCGCACCACGGGCCGGGCGCGCTGGTCCGGCACCGGGGTCCTGAAGCTGGCGCGGCCCGGCGAGCCGTGGTCGGTGTGGCTGTTCTGGGAGCGCGGCTGGCGCTTCCGCAGCTGGTACGTGAACCTGGAGGAGCCCCGGACGCGGTGGTCCGGAGGCGTGGACTCCGAGGACCACTTCCTCGACATCTCCGTCTACCCCGACCGCACCTGGGTGTGGCGGGACGAGGACGAGTTCGCGCAGGCCCAGCGGTCCGGCCTGATGGGGCCGGAGCAGGCGGCCCGGGTGCGGGCCGCCGGGGAGCTGGCGGTGGAGCGCGTCCGGGCCTGGGGGACGCCGTTCCGGGACGGCTGGGAGCACTGGCGGCCCGATCCGGCGTGGCGGGTTCCGGAGCTGCCGGCGGACTGGGACCGCACTTCGGCGCACACGGCCCCGTGAGACCCTTGTCGCGCCCCAGGGGGGCAAACGTAGGATCGTCCTCCGCACGTCGGAAACGGAACGAACAGCACGTCAGAGCTACCGAACAGTACGACAGGGGCCGCGTACGGAGCGGGTCCTGACCGCCAGTCACCCACGAGGGGGAGAGCAGTGCCGGACGTCTGCCCGGGTGGCGCGCCCCCTGTCGTCCCCGCGACGTGCGGAGCCTCGGCATCCGCCGCCCGCGAGGGGTTTATCCCCGTCGCGGGCGCGGCATCGGCGAGAAGAGCGAGTGCATCGCACCACCGGCCCGGACGGACGGAACCCCACGCGTGACGGAGCATCCCACCTCCCACGAAGGACGGCAGCCCCTGGCTGCCCGGCCGCAGGAACGCGCGCGCCCCCGCCAGGAGGCGGTGGCCGGCCTGCCCGACCGGCCGGGCGGAGCGGCGCTCCCCGGTACGGAGGCCCCCGCCGCCGGCCTGCCCGCACCGCCTCGCGGGGCCGGTGGGCCCGGTGCCGTGGCCGTCGCGGTCTCCCCCCAGCCGCCCGGCGGGGCCGGGGACGGCGCCGCCCGGCGGGAGGGCGAGCGGCTGCGGTTCGTCGGGGCGGCGACGCGGCGCATCGCCCGCGGCATCGACCTGGACGAGATCGTGCTCGGTCTGTGCCGGGCCACCGTGCCCACCTTCTCGGACGAGATCCTGGTCCACCTCCGCGACCCGCTGCCGGTGGGCGACGAGCGTCCGGCGGCCCCGTTCGTGCTGCGGCTGCGCCGGTCGGACCGGCTGCGGTTAACGGACCCGGAGTCCGGGGACGCGGTCCTCGTACCCGATCCGGAGCCGACCCTCGCGGCCGAACTCTGCGAGGTGCGGCCCGGCGGAGCCCTCGCCGAGGTGCTGCGCGGGGTGCGGCCGGTCTTCGGCGACTCCGCCGCCGCCCGCGCCGCGCTGACCGAGCTGCTCGGCACCGGCCATCCGCTGCCCGGCGGACCGCGGGCGATACTGGCTCCGCTGCGCGGCCGGCGCCGGGTGATCGGCGCCGCCGTGTTCCTGCGCCGCCCCGAGCGGGCCGGCTTCGACCCGAACGACCTGCTGGTGGCGGCGCAGCTCGCGACCCACACCGCGCTCGGCATCGACAAGGCCGTGCTGTACGGGCGCGAGGCGTACATCGCGGACGAGCTCCAGCGGACGATGCTGCCGGACTCGCTGCCGCAGCCGACCGGGGTCAGGCTGGCGTCGCGCTACCTGCCGGCCGCCGAGACGGCGCGGGTCGGCGGCGACTGGTACGACGCGATCCCGCTGCCCGGCAGCCGGGTCGCCCTGGTCGTGGGCGACGTCATGGGCCACTCCATGACGTCGGCGGCGATCATGGGCCAGCTGCGCACCACCGCGCAGACCCTGGCCGGGCTCGACCTGCCGCCGCAGGAGGTCCTGCACCACCTGGACGAGCAGGCGCAGCGGCTGGGCGAGAACCGGATGGCGACCTGCATGTACGCGGTCTACGACCCGGTCTCGCACCGGATCACCGTGGCGAACGCGGGGCATCCGCCGCCGATACTCCTCCACCTGGGCGGACGCGCGGAGGTCCTGCGGGTGCCGTCCGGCGCCCCGATCGGGGTGGGCGGGGTGGACTTCGAGGCGGTCGAGCTGGACGCCCCCGCCGGTGCCACGCTGCTGCTGTACACGGACGGTCTGGTGGAGTCCCGGGTGCGGGACGTGTGGACCGGGATCGAGCAGTTGCGGGAGCGGCTCGCCGCGACCGCGCAGCTGACCGGCCCGGACCACTCGCCGCCGCTCGAAGCGCTCTGCGACGACGTCCTGGACATGCTGGGCCCGGGGGACCGGGACGACGACATCGCGCTGCTCGCGGCCCGTTTCGACGGGATCGCGCCGAGCGACGTGGCGTACTGGTTCCTGGAACCGGAGGACGCCGCTCCGGGCCGGGCCCGGCGCCTCGCCCGGCGGGCGCTCGCCCGCTGGGGCCTGGAGGAGCTGACGGACTCGGTGGAGCTGCTGGTCAGCGAGGTCGTGACGAACGCCGTGCGGTACGCGGAGCGGCCGGTGACCCTGCGGCTGCTCCGGACGGACGTGCTGCGCTGCGAGGTCGGCGACGACTCCCCGCAGCTGCCCCGGCAGCGGCGGGCGCGGGACACGGACGAGGGCGGCCGCGGCCTCTTCCTGGTGAACCGGCTGGCCCGGCGGTGGGGGGCCACCCGGCTCTCGGGCGGCAAGGTGGTCTGGTTCGAGCTGGCGACCCGCGCCTGAGGGCGGACGGGGCCCGCACGCGGGGGGCGTGAGCGCCCTTCCCGCGGACCCGTACGACGCCGGCGGCCCGTACGGGCGTGAGGGGCGTACGGGCCCGCGTGCGGCGGAGGGCCGGACCCGCACGGGGTCCGGCCCTCCGCCGTGCCGTCACCGCCGGGACGTCACCGCCGTGCCGTCACTGCCGGGGCGGCGGGGTGCCCGGTCCGCCGGGGCGGCCGGGCCGGACGGGGTCCTGGCCGGGCTCGGTGGCGCCGCCGTCCGGCGGTTCGATCGAGGGCGGCGGGGACGGCTCGTCGGTCACCGGCTCCCGGGTGGGCGTCGGCGGCGTGGTCGCCGGAGTGTGCGACGGGGTCACCGGCGGGGTGGTCGCCGGGGTCCGCGCCGGCGTCGTCGGGGTGGCCGGAGGGGTGGTGGACGGCTCCCGGGTCGGCTCGTCCGGGGCCTCGGTGGTCCGGGTGGGGTCCGGCTCGGTCTCGTCCGGGCCCTTGGTCTCCAGGTCGAACTCCGCGTCGGAGCCGCCGTCGAGGGCGCGGTTCGTGTAGTCGCCCCAGATCTGGGCGGGCGTGCGGCCTCCGTTGGCACGGCCCTCGTTGATGGTGTCGGTGAGGGTGACCTGGCGGCCCGTGGGGCTCTCGCCGAAGAGGCCGACGGCGGTGACGAGTTCGGGCGTGTAGCCCACGAACCAGGCGGAGCGGTTGTTCTCGGAGGTGCCGGTCTTGCCGGCGGCCTCGTAGTCGCCGGCGGCGCGGAAGCCGGAGCCCCCGGGCTTCACGACGCCCGTCAGGGCCTTGGTGACGGTGTCGGCGGTCTCGCGGCTGACGGCCTGGCCGCCGATCGCGTTCCCGCCCCGGACCTTGCGGTCCCGGTGCTCGGCGGTCCTCACCAGGGTGGGGGTGACCTTCTTGCCGTGGTTGTCGAGCGTGGCGTAGACGCCCGCCATGTCCATGGTCGAGGCGTTCATGGTGCCGAGGGACATGGCGGGGGCCTCGGGGAAGTCCTTGCCGTCCTTCATGCCGAGTCCGAGGGCGGTGCGCTTGACCTTGCCGGGGCCCACGTCCACGATCATCTGCGCGAAGACGGAGTTGACGGAGCTGTTGACGGCCCGCTGGACGGAGAGGGAGCCGTAGTCGCGGTCGTCCTCGTTCTCCGGGGCGAAGGGGATGTCGCTGCCGACGACCTCGCGCTTGCTGGTGCCGTCGTAGACCGTGCCGAGGCCGATCGTCCGTCCGTCCTGGGTGGTCGACCCGTTCTCCAGGGCACTGGCGAGGACGATCGGCTTGAAGGTGGAGGCGGGCTGGTAGTCGCGGCGGGTGGCGTTGGAGATCCAGTGCTCGGTGGCGCCGACGCCGCCGTACATCGCGACGACCGCGCCGGTCTTCGGGTCGACGGAGGTGGCGCCGGCCTGGACGGTGGCGTGCTTCGCGTTGCCCTTGCGGTCGAGCTTGGACTCCAGCTGCTTCTCGACGGCCTTGACGAGGTCCTTCTGCCTCTTCTCGTCGATGTTCAGGGTGATCGTCCAGCCGCCGGCCCGGATGTCCTCCTCGCTGACGCCCTGGCGGGCCAGCTCCTCGTTCGCCGCCTCGACGATGTAGCCGGTCTGGCCCTCCATGCCGGGCAGGGGCCTGGGCTTGTGCGGTACGGGGAACTTCGTGCCGGCGCGCTCGGCGGGCGGGAGCCAGCCCTCGCCGACCATGTTGTCGAGGACGTAGTTCCAGCGCTCCTCGACCAGCTTGCGGCCGGTGGCGTTGGCGGCGGTCCAGTCGTACTGGTTGGGCGCCTGGAGCAGGGCGGCGAGGTAGGCGCCCTGGGCGGTGGTGAGGCGGGAGGCGTCGACGCCGTAGTACGAGCGGGCGGCGGCCTGTATGCCGTAGGCGCCGCGCCCGTAGTAGCTGGTGTTCATGTACCCGGCGAGGATGTCGCCCTTGTCCATCCGCTGGTCCACCTTGACGGCGATGACCATCTCCTTGAGCTTGCGGCTCGCCGTCCGGTCCTGGCTCAGGTAGTAGTTCTTGACGTACTGCTGGGTGATGGTCGAGCCGCCCTGCTTGCCCTTGCCGGTGAGGGTGGACCAGACGGCGCGGGTGGTGCCCTTGATGTCGACGCCGTTGTCCCGGTAGAAGCTCTTGTTCTCGGCGGCGACGAACGCCTTCTGGACCTTCTCCGGGATCTTGTCCAGGCCGACGATCTCGCGGTTGACCTTGCCGGTGCGGGCGAGGATCTTGCCGTTGGCGTACTTGTAGATGTTGCTCTGCATGGTCGCCTCGGCGTTGGCCGACGGCACCGGGACCATGAGGTAGACGACGTACAGGGCGCCCGCGCCGATCAGGCAGACCATCAGGAACGTGCCCAGGAGCTTCTTCGGGGAGAAGAAGCGGCGTATGCCGCCCTTCTTCGCCTTTCCCGTGTCAGGTCGGCCCATGTGTCCCGTCGCTCCGCTCGTCGTGTGTCCCCGCGCCCCGGCGCTGTCCCCGTACCCGCCGGATCAGCTCAGCAAGCTAACACCGACGAGGCGGACAAAGGAGACCGATCACGCCTTTTCCGGACGTGAGAATCAGCACCCGCACCCAGAGGAACCGACGCTCCGGCGGGCCGGACGGTTGCGCGAACGAGGCGTTCCGCTTGCCTCCGGCCAGCTATACATCGTGCGTATACACCCCATGTACAGTGACGCCCATGTCCATCGGTCACACCCTCCTCGGACTCCTGGAGTCCGGTCCGCGCCACGGCTACGACCTCAAGCGCGCCTTCGACGAGAAGTTCGGCCACGACCGGCCGCTCCACTACGGGCAGGTCTACTCGACCATGTCCCGGCTCCTGAAGAACGGCCTCGTGGCCGTCGACGGCGTCGAGGCGGGCGGCGGCCCCGAACGGAAGCGGTACGCCATCACCGAGGCGGGCGTCACCGACGTCGCCCGGTGGCTCGCCACCCCGGAGAAGCCGGAGCCGTACCTCCAGTCCACGCTCTACACCAAGGTCGTCCTGGCCCTGCTCACCGGGCGCGGGGCCGCCGAACTCCTCGACACCCAGCGCTCCGAGCACCTGCGCCTGATGCGCGAGCTCACCCGCCGCAAGCAGGACGGCGACCTCGCCGACCAGCTCATCTGCGACCACGCCCTCTTCCACCTGGAGGCGGACCTGCGCTGGCTGGAACTGACCGCCGCCCGGCTCGACCGGCTCGCCGAGGAGATCCGCCGATGACCTCCGCACCGCTCCTGCGCGCCACCGGCCTCGACAAGGCGTACGGACCGACCCCGGCGCTCACGGGCGCCGACTTCTCCCTCCGGGCCGGCGAGGTCGTCGCCGTCATGGGCCCCTCCGGTTCCGGCAAGTCCACGCTGCTGCACTGCCTGGCCGGAATCGTGCGCCCCGACGCGGGCACCCTCACCTACGACGGCCGCGACCTCACCGCGCTCTCCGACAGCGCCCGCAGCTCCCTGCGCCGCACCGACTTCGGCTTCGTCTTCCAGTTCGGACAGCTCGTCCCCGAACTGACCTGCGTCGAGAACGTGGCCCTCCCCCTCCGCCTCAACGGCGAGAAGCGGAAGGCCGCCGAGGCCCGCGCCCTCGAATGGCTGGCCCGCCTGGAGGTCGACTCCGTCGCGGACAAGCGCCCCGGCGAGATCTCCGGCGGCCAGGGCCAGCGCGCCGCCGTCGCCCGCGCGCTCGTCACCGCCCCCCGGGTGGTCTTCGCCGACGAGCCCACCGGCGCCCTCGACTCCCTCAACGGCGAACGGGTCATGAGCCTGCTCACCGACGCGTCGCGGGACACCGGCGCCGCCGTCGTCCTCGTCACCCACGAGGCCCGGGTCGCCGCCTACTCGGACCGCGAGATCATCGTGCGCGACGGCAGGGTGCGGGACGCGGAGTGGGCGGCATGAAGCTCCGCACCTGGGTCCGCGACCTGACGCTCGGCGCCCGGTTCGCCGTCGCCGGCGGTCGCCCCGGCCTCTTCCGCACCCTGCTGACGGCGGCCGGCGTCGGCTTCGGCACGGCCCTGCTGCTGCTCGCCTCCTCGCTGCCCCAGATGCTCTTCCAGCGGGAGGTGCGGGAGGCGGTGCGGGCCGTCGACGCGAGCGCGGAGGCCCCCCGCCCCGGCCCCGACACCTTCCTCCACCTCACCCGCGCCACCACCTACCGGGACGACGTCGTCTCCGGGCTGCTGCTGCGCGCCGAGGGCGACGCGCCCCCGGTCCCCCCGGGCGCGGCCGCGTTCCCCCGGCCCGGCGAGATGCTGGTCTCCCCCGCGCTCCGCGAGCTGCTCGACTCCCCCGGGGGGGCCCTGCTCAAGGAGCGGCTCCCCTACCGGGTGGCCGGGACGATCGGCAAGGACGGGCTGATCGGCCCGGCCGACCTGCGGTACGTCGCCCACGCCGGCTTCCTCGACGCCGGCAACTCCGACGGGCGCGGCAGGGGCTTCGGCTGGTCGGTGCCCGCGGAGCCGATGAACGCCTTCCTGATCCTCCTCGTGGTCGTCGCCTGCGTCGTCCTGCTCCTGCCCGTGCTCGTCTTCATCGCGACCGCCGTCCGCTTCGGCGGCGAGCAGCGCGACCGGCGGCTCGCGGCGCTCCGCCTGGTCGGCGCGGACACCGCCACGACCCGGCGGATCGCGGCCGGCGAATCCCTCGCCGGCGCGCTCCTCGGCCTCCTGGCCGGGATCGGGCTCTTCGCGGTGGCCCGGCAGTTCGCCGGCGCCTTCACCGTCTGGGACGTCAACGCCTTCCCCTCCGACGTCGTGCCGATGCCCGCGCTCGCCGCGCTCGCCCTCGCCGCCGTCCCCGTCTCCTCGGTCGTGGTCACCCTCTTCGCCCTGCGCGGAGTGGCGATCGAACCGCTCGGAGTCGTCAGGACCTCCGTCCCGCGCCGCCGCCGGCTGTGGTGGCGGCTGCTGCTCCTCGGAGCCGGCACCGCCCTGCTCGTCCCGCTCATGGGCCGGGTCGAGGCGACCGCGACCAGTCTCGACACCGTGCCCGTCGTGGCCGGCACCGTCCTCTTCCTGATCGGACTGACCACGCTGCTGCCGTGGCTGGTGGAGGCCGGGATGGGCCGGCTGCGCGGCGGGCCGGTCGCCTGGCAGCTCGCCGTCCGCAGGCTCCAGTTGAGCAGCGGCACGGCGGCCCGCGCGGTCAGCGGCATCGTCGTCGCGGCGACCGGGGCCATCGCGCTCCAGATGCTCTTCCAGGCGATGGAGAGCGACTTCACGCGGTTCACGGGCGAGGACGCCTCCCGCGCCCAGCTCGCCGTCGGCGCCCACGCCAGGACCGCCGACGAGGCCCGCGGGATGGTGGCCCGCTTCGGACGGACCGAGGGCGTCACCGAGGCGATGGGCGTCGTCGAGTCGCACGTGTGGCGGCCCGGCCCCCTGGGGAAGGGCGAGGAGTTCGCCCCGCTGGCCTCGATCAGGGTCGGCGACTGCGCCTCCCTCAAGGAGTACGCCGCGCTGCCCTCCTGCGGGGACGGCGACGTCTTCGTCTTCCTCCCGCACGGCCTGCAGGGCGCCCCGGACGACGCCCGGATCACCCGGGTCGCGCGGCCCGGCGCCACGGTCGCCCTGCGCGACCCGCACCCGCACCCGGAGAAGGGCGGGCCGGGGCGGGCCGCGAGCCCTCCGCCGCTGTGGCGCGTCCCCGCCACCGCCCGGGTCGTGGACTCCCGCCCCGACCCGACGGGTCTGTACCAGTACGGCCTCCTCGCCACCCCGTCGGCGATCGACGCCGCCCTGCTCCACGAGCCCCACGCGCAGAGCATGATCCGGATCGACCCGGCGGTGCCCGACGCCGCCGACCGCGTGCGGAACACGGCGGCGGCGATCGACCCGACCTCCTGGGTGCGCGACCTGAAGGACGTCGAGCGCGACGCGGCCTTCTCCAGCGTCCGCACCGGCATCCTCGTCGGCTCCACCCTGACGATGCTCCTGGTGGCGGCCTCGCTCCTGGTCACGACCCTCGAACAGCTCAAGGACCGCAGGCGGCTGCTCTCCTCGCTGGTCGCCTTCGGCACCCGGCGCTCCACCCTGAGCTGGTCGGTGCTGTGGCAGACGGCGGTACCGATCGCCCTCGGCCTCGCCCTCGCCGTGGCGGGCGGCCTCGGGCTCGGGCTCGTCCTGCTCAGGATGGGCGGGCAGCGGGTCCAGGACTGGTGGGCCTTCCTGCCCGTCGTCGGGATCGGCGCCGCCCTGATCGCGGTCGTGACGCTGCTGAGCCTGCCGGCCCTGTGGCGGCTGATGCGTGCGGACGGGCTGCGCACGGAGTAACCCGTACGTGTACGGGCGCGGGCGCCGGGCCCCGCCTCAGGCGCCGGTTCCGTCCGCGCCCGCCACCCGGACCGGCAGCCTCCGCATCGCCTCCCGCAACGCCCCGGCCAGCTCCTCGAACTCGCTCTGCCGGGCCGCGCCCGTCCGCATCGCGAGGGCGATCCGCCGCGAGGGGGCCGGATCGGCGAAGAACCCGGTCCACAGGGCGGTGTTGCGGGCGGTCTCGACCGTGACGGCGGTGCGCGGCAGCAGGGTCACGCCGAGGCCGCCCGCCACCAGCTGGACCAGGGTGGCGAGGCCGGCCGCGGTGGTGGTGACCTCGGCGCCGTCCGAGCGCCCGGCCTCGCGGCAGATGTCGAGAGCCTGGTCGCGCAGGCAGTGGCCCTCGTCCAGGAGCAGCAGCCGGAGTTCCCTGAGGGCCTCGCGCGGGATGTCGTCCCGTCCGGCCAGCGGGTGCCCGGCGGGCGTGACCAGGACGAAGTCCTCGTCGAAGAGGGGGAGTTCGGTGACCCCGGGCACCCCGAGCGGCACGGCGAGGAGGAGCAGGTCGAGCCGACCGGCCGCCAGCCCCTCCAGGAGCGAGGAGGTCTGCTCCTCGTGGACCTGGAGGTCGAGGTCCGGGTAGCGCCGGTGGACGAGGCGCAGGACCGTGGGCAGCAGGTAGGGGGCGACGGTCGGGATCACCCCGAGCCTCAGCACCCCGGTGAACGGGGCCTGCGCCGCCTCCGCCTCCTCCATCAGCTCCGCCACCGCGTCGAGGACGGCTCGCGCGCGCACCGCGAGCCGTTCCCCGGCGGGCGAGAGCAGTACCTTCCGCGTCGTACGCTCGAGGAGCTGGACACCGAGTGCCTCTTCGAGTGCCGAAACCGCGCCCGAGAGCGCGGGCTGGCTCATGCCGATGGAGGCCGCCGCGTCCCGGAAGTGCAGATGCTCCGCGACCGCGACGAAGGCCCTGAGCTGCGAAAGACTGGGCTGTTTGCCCCGCTGGGGGCCGAGCGGGGGGAGGTACGGGGATGCCACTGATAACCACCTTCGATCAACACGCCCCACTCTAGCTATTTCCCTGATCAATGCACTCCGTGCCATGCTGGTGATCCGTCCAACCCCTACGGAAGGCCCTCAAAAGGGGCACTTCCCAGCTGCAAGGAGAGCGCGTGCTCACTGTCGGTGACCAGTTCCCCACCTACGACCTGACCGCCTGCGTGTCGCTGGAGAGCGGCAAGGAGTTCGAGCAGATCGACCACAAGGCCTACGAGGGCAAGTGGCGCGTGGTGTTCTTCTGGCCGAAGGACTTCACCTTCGTCTGCCCGACCGAGATCGCCGCGTTCGGCAAGCTGAACGACGAGTTCGCGGACCGCGACGCCCAGATCCTCGGCGTCTCGGGCGACTCCGAGTTCGTGCACCACGCCTGGCGCAAGGACCACGACGACCTGCGCGACCTGCCCTTCCCGATGCTCGCGGACTCCAAGCACGAGCTCATGCGGGACTGCGGCGTCGAGGGCGAGGACGGCTTCGCCCAGCGCGCCGTCTTCATCGTGGACCCGAACAACGAGATCCAGTTCACCATGGTGACCGCCGGCTCCGTCGGCCGTAACCCCAAGGAGGTCCTGCGGGTGCTCGACGCCCTGCAGACCGACGAGCTGTGCCCGTGCAACTGGACCAAGGGCGAGACCACCCTCGACCCGGTCAAGCTCCTCTCGGGCGAGTGATCCGACATGGCCCTCGATGAACTCAAGGCAGCCATACCGGACTTCGCCAAGGACCTGAAGCTCAACCTCGGCTCGGTCATCGGCAACAGCGAGCTTCCGCAGCAGCAGCTGTGGGGCACCGTCCTCGCCTGCGCGATCGCCTCGCGCTCGCCGAAGGTGCTCAGGGAGCTGGAGCCGGAGGCCCGGGAGAACCTGAAGCCCGAGGCGTACCAGGCGGCCAAGTCCGCCGCCGCGATCATGGCGATGAACAACGTCTTCTACCGGACCCGGCACCTGCTGTCGGACCCCGAGTACGGGACGCTGCGCGCCGGCCTGCGGATGAACGTCATCGGCAACCCGGGCGTCGAGAAGGTCGACTTCGAGCTGTGGTCGCTGGCCGTCTCCGCGATCAACGGCTGCGGCCAGTGCCTGGACTCGCACGAGCAGGTCCTGCGCCAGGCCGGTGTCGAGCGCACCACGATCCAGGAGGCCGTGAAGATCGCCGCGGTGATCCAGGCGGTCGGCGTCACCCTCGACGCGGAAGCGGTCCTCGCCGAGTAGGGCGCGGCCACACCGCACGAGAAGGACCCCGGGGCATCGGGCCCCGGGGTCCTTCCGCCGTTCACGGGCCTTTCCGCGGCCCCCGGCCCCGGCGCCCCGTCACTTCCTGAGCGCGGCCATCAGGGCGAGAACGTCCTTGGTCATCGGAGTCTCGATCCCGGAGAGGTCCACCGAGGGGACGGTCGTGACCGCTTCCCCGTCCACCACTTCCCTCTGGTGGTAGAGGACGACGTCGATCTCGGCCTGGCCGTCGAGGACCCGGAGCCGGCCCCCGTCCTCCCCCATGTCCTCGAAGAACGCCTGCTCGCCGATGCCGTCGATCTTCTGCAGCAGTCCGGCCTGCCGGCACCGCGCCTCGAACTCCGGCCCGGGGTCGACCACCCTGTGCAGGGTGTACGCGACCCTGACGCCCAGCTCGGCCCCCGGGGATCCGAAGCTGACCGAGCACTCCGACTCGTGGACCGCCGCCTCGTCCATCAAGGGGGAGGAGCCCGCTCCGGTCCGCTTGCCCAGGACCCCGGCGAGGGCCTCCAGCCGCGCCGCCTCGCAGAGGTTCTCCACCGCCCCGTACCCGCGCAGGTCCGGCCCCGACGGTTCCCGCTGTCCGTACGCGTAGAGGACGCCGCCCCAGAGGGCCGAGGCCACGACCGCGCCCCCGAGCGCCCACAGCCAGGGGCGACGGGACCGGGGCGGGCGGGGCGGCGGGTCGGCGGTGAGCACCTCGGGGTTCCCCGGCTCCTCCCCGCCCTCCAGCTCCGGTTCCGAGATCACGCCCCCTCCGTCCTGTCGGGCGCCGCGCCGGGTGCCGGGGTGGGGGCGACCTCGTACGCGGTCGCCCCGCGCGGCTCCGGTGTCCTGCGCAGGGCCTGCTCGGTGCTGTAGGCGCGGAGGTAGCCGACCGCCGTGTTGGTGACGGCGACCAGGGGGACGGCGACGACGGCGCCGCCGATGCCCGCGGTCAGGCCGCCGGCCGCGACCGCGAGGACGACGGCCAGCGGGTGGACCCGCACCGCCCGGCCGAGGATGAACGGCTGGAGGACGTGACCCTCGATCTGCTGCACGGCGAGGACGACGACGAGCACCATCAGGGCGGTGAACACGCCGTTGGTGACGAGGGCGACGACGACCGCGAGGGCGCCGGAGACGACGGCGCCGACCATCGGGATGAAGGCGAAGAGGAAGATGAAGACGGCGAGCGGCACGGCCATCGGCACGTCGAGGAAGTAGAGGCCGATGCCGATGAAGACGGCGTCGATGAGGGCCACCAGGACCGTGCCCCGCACGTAGGCGGTGAGGGTGCGCCAGGCGCGCGGTCCGGCGCCGGCGACGCCCGGCCGGGCCTGGGCGGGGACCAGCTTGAGCACCCACTCCCAGACCTTCCTCCCGTCGTACAGGAGGAAGAGCGTCGAGAACATGGCGAGCAGGATGCCGGTCATCGCCTCGACGACCACGGTGACGCCCTGGAGGCCGACCTGGGTGATCTGCTCGGCGTTGGCGCCGACGGAGTCGCTGAGGTTCTTCGCGATGCCGTTGATCTGCTGTTCGGTCACGTGGAAGGGGCTGTTGAGGAGCCAGCGCTTGAGCTCCTCGATGCCGCCCTTGACCTGGTCGGACAGGTTGTCGATGTTGTCCATCACCTGCCAGACCACGAACCAGCCGACCAGGCCCATCACGACGAAGCCGGAGACGGCGGTGACGGCGGTGGCGAGCCCCCGGGGCAGCCCCCTGCGGCGCAGCGCGGCCACGGTGGGCTGGAGCAGGGCGGTGACGAGGAGCGCGGCGACGAAGGCGAGGACGACCAGCTGGACGGAGCTGATCATCTTCATCAGGACCCAGACCGTGCCGGCCAGGACGAGCAGCCGCCAGCCCGCCTCGGCGGCCACGCGCATGCCCCAGGGGATCGCGGCGGCGGGGTCGGGGCGGGCGGCGACGGCCGGCGCGTACGAGGGGGGCGCGGGCACGGAGAGGGCCGTGTCCTCGGCGGTGTCCCCGGCGGCGTCCTCCGCGTCCGCGCGGGAGCCGCCTCCGGGTCTTCCGTACGGCGCGTCCAGCTCGTCGTCCCGTTCCGCCTCCGCCCTGCGCTCGTCGAGACGTTCACCCATGCGGCTCAGGCTCTCGCCCAGCCGGTTCAGCCACCCTGGCACTCTCGACATCTCTTCCCTCTTCCCCGCCCGCTCTTCCCGTCAGCTCCCCGGGTGCCCCTGACCTTCGAACCTACACGCCCATGCGCGGAAGCCCCCCGCCGTAGGACGGCGGGGGGCTTCCCGTGGTTGAGGCGCCGGTACTGGCCGGTACTAGTACGAGCGGTGCGTCAGCCAGTACGACCAGGCGTCGCACGGGCTCCCGTAGCGCTCGTTCATGTAGTTGAGGCCCCACTTGATCTGGGTGGCGGGGTTGGTCCGCCAGTCGGCGCCGGCCGAGGCCATCTTCGAGCCCGGGTACGCCTGCACGAGGCCGTAGGCGCCCGAGGACGGGTTGGTCGCGCGGTAGTTCCAGGTGGACTCGTGGTCCACGATGTTGCTGAAGCACTGGAACTGCCCGGACGGGACGATCTGGCGGGCGATCGCCTTGACCTCGGCGACGGTGTACGAGCCCTGGGCGGCGAAGGAGACGGACTCGCGGATCGCGGAGCGGCTGGCCCGCTCGGCCTCCTCCTTCTCCTTGCGCTCCTTCTCGGCCTTGGCCTTGGCCTCGGCGGCCGCCTTGTCGGCGGCCTGCTTCTTCGCCTCGGCGTCCTGGGCGGCGCGGATGCGGGCCGCCTCCTCCGCCGACTTCTTCGCGACCGAGTCGGCCGCGGCGGCCTGGACGTCGGCCTGCTCGGAGAGGGACGAGACCTGCACCTGCGCCTGCTCGCCCGCGGGAATGTCCGCGAGGAGGGTGGTGTCGGCCGCGGCGGCCTCGAAGGTGTCGTCAGCGGACTGGGCGGCGTTGCCCGAGGCGACGCCGACGACGGCGCCGACGGTGGTGACCGCGGTGGCCGAAGCCACTGCGAATCCCCGGACCGAGATCCGGCTCACACGGTTTCCTTCCAGCACGCCCGCACAGGTGACCACGCGGGCGAAATCTTGCCCCTGGCACTGGTCTCCGACGTACGGGGTCACAGGAGACACGGGCCCGTGGTGCTGTGGGCGGCATACGGCGGACGGCTGTTGAGTTGTGCGGTGGGCACCCCTGGGGATGCACGTGTGCCGTATGCGGGGCCTGACGGAAGCAAGACTCTGCCGGACCGCGCCACCGCAAGGCAATTCTGTGGTGCGTGTGAAAGCTCACACCTCGACAGGAGCAAGTGTTCCGGGCGATGTTGCGGACAGAAGGGCGCCGCCCGGCTAAGATCCTGCGCTTCGCCGGGCGGCGCCCTCTGTCGTACGCACACAAGTGCTTACGAATCGGTCAGATTTGGACGTCCTCCAGCATCTCCGTCACGAGCGCGGCGATCGGGGAACGCTCGGAGCGGGTGAGGGTGACGTGGGCGAAGAGCGGATGCCCCTTCAGTTTCTCGATGACGGCGACGACTCCGTCGTACCGGCCGACCCGGAGGTTGTCGCGCTGGGCCACGTCGTGGGTCAGCACGACACGCGAGTTCGCCCCGATCCGGGACAGAACGGTCAACAGGACGTTCCGCTCCAGGGACTGGGCCTCGTCCACGATGACGAAGGCGTCGTGGAGGGAGCGGCCCCGGATGTGGGTGAGCGGGAGGACCTCCAGCATCCCCCGACCGAGCACCTCCTCGACGACCTCGCGGCTCGCGACCGAGGACAGCGTGTCGAAGACGGCCTGCGCCCACGGGCTCATCTTCTCGGCCTCGCTGCCCGGCAGGTACCCCAGCTCCTGGCCGCCGACCGCGTACAGCGGGCGGAAGACCATCACCTTCTGGTGCTGGCGGCGCTCCAGGACCGCCTCCAGGCCCGCGCAGAGGGCGAGCGCGGACTTGCCGGTGCCGGCCCGGCCGCCCAGGGAGACGATGCCGACGTCCGGGTCGAGGAGCAGATCGAGCGCGATCCGCTGCTCGGCGCTGCGGCCGCGCAGCCCGAACGCCTCCCGGTCGCCCCTGACGAGGCGCACGTTCCCCTCGGCGGTGACCCGGCCGAGCGCCTTGCCGCGCTCGGACTGGAGCACCAGGCCGGTGTGGACCGGCAGTTCGGCGGCCTCCGGCGCGTACAGCGTGTCCTGGTCGTAGAGCAGGTCCACCTGGTCGGCGGAGAGGGAGAGTTCGGCCATCCCGGTCCAGCCGCTGGAGTCCGTGACGGCGAGTTCGGCGCGGTACTCCTCGGCGAGGAGCCCGACCGAGGACGCCTTGATGCGCAGCGGCAGGTCCTTGGAGACGACCGTGACGTCGTACCCCTCGGCCTGGAGGTTGCGCGCGACCGCGAGGATCCGTGAGTCGTTGTCCCCCAACCGGTAGCCGGCGGGCAGGACGCCGGGGTCGGAATGGTTGAGTTCGACACGCAGGGTGCCGCCCAGGTCCCCGATGGGCAGGGGGGCGTCGAGGCGTCCGTACCGGACCCGGAAGTCGTCCAGGAGGCGCAGGGCCTGCCGGGCGAAGTACCCGAGCTCCGGGTGGTGCCGCTTGGCCTCCAGCTCCGTCACCACGACGATCGGGAGCACCACCTCGTGCTCCTCGAAGCGGGAGACGGCGTTGGGGTCGGCCAGCAGGACGCTGGTGTCGAGAACATAGGTGCGCCGGTCGGAAAGGCGGCGCTTCGTGCTGGTCACCACGGAAGGACAGACCCCCTCTGAAGACCCCTGTGAGGTCGGGGCGCGACGGAACCGGTGTCGCTGCGGGATGGGACCGGGATCGGGCCGCGCTGCGCGGGCCGGACCACGGCCCTCCGCTTCTCCCGTGCGTGTCCCGCACGGTCGTCCTGGCGCAAGGGGCCTCCCGGGTGGCGGTCTCCGTGCCGCTCACTTCACCAGGGATATGCCCTCGAACGGGGGCGGCCATGCCAGGGGGCGTGACGACGTGTTCGTGAACACGAGGTGATCGGTTCCGGCCGGGCGTCCGCCGGATCCTGCCCGAGTGTCTGCCGCGCCCTGTCAGGGTGTCCGTCGGGCCCTGTCAGGGCGCCCACCGGCCCACGCCCGGACGTTCGGGCTTCGCCCGGGAGTTCGAACGTCGTCCGAGTGGTTCGGATTCCGTCCGGGCGGTTCAGGTCCCGTAGCGCCGGTGCCGGGCCGCGTAGTCGCGCAGTGCCCGCAGGAAGTCGACCTTGCGGAAGGCCGGCCAGTGGACCTCGCAGAAGTAGTACTCCGAGTGGGCGCTCTGCCACAGCATGAACCCGGAGAGCCGCTGCTCGCCGCTGGTGCGGATCACCAGGTCGGGATCGGGCTGGCCGCGCGTGTAGAGGTGTTCCGAGATGTGCTCGACGTCGACGATCTCGGCCAGCTCCTCGAAGCTGGTGCCCCGCTCGGCGTGCTCCAGGAGGAGCGAGCGGACCGCGTCGGCGATCTCCTGGCGCCCGCCGTACCCCACGGCGACGTTGACGAGTATGCCCGTGTTGGTCCGGGTGGCCTCCTGGGCCTCCTTGAGCACGGACTGGGTCCGGGCGGGCAGCAGGTCCATCGTGCCGACGTGGTGGACCCGCCAGCGGCCGTCGGCGGCCAGCGCGCGCACGGCGTTCTCGATGATGCCGAGCAGCGGCACGAGCTGCTCCTCGGGCCGGTTCAGGTTGTCCGTGGAGAGCATCCAGAGCGTGACGACCTCGACGTCGGTCTCGGCGCACCAGCCGAGCAGCTCCTGGATCTTGTCCGCGCCGGCCTTGTGTCCCTGCTCGGGGGTCCCGCCGGACGCCTTGGCCCAGCGCCGGTTCCCGTCGAGGATGACCCCGATGTGCTTGGGGACCTGGGCGTGGTCGAGACGGCCCTCCACCCGGCGTGCGTAGAGCCCGTACACCAGGTCGCGCAGGTTCACTGTTCTTTACCCCTCCGTGCAGCGACGGGCCCCCAGGCATCGGCGGTCCGCAGGCCGCCACACTACTGCGCGGGGGTGCGGGCTCCCAGTCCGGGACGGTCACAAGTCCGTGATAAGCAGAGATACGTGACTGATTCCCCCTCGTACCGCGCCTCCGCGGACCGCTACGACACCATGGAGTACCGCCGCGCGGGCCGCAGCGGCCTCAAGCTGCCGGCGATCTCACTCGGCCTCTGGCACAACTTCGGCGACGACCGCACGCTGGACTCCCAGCGGGCGATCCTGCGCCGCGCCTTCGACCTGGGCGTCACCCACTTCGACCTCGCGAACAACTACGGGCCGCCGCCCGGCTCGGCCGAGCTGAACTTCGGCAAGATCTTCGCGCAGGACTTCGCCCCCTACCGGGACGAACTGGTCATCTCCACCAAGGCCGGTTATCTGATGCACCCCGGGCCGTACGGCGAGTGGGGCTCCCGCAAGTACCTGCTGTCCTCGCTGGACGCCTCCCTGAAGCGGATGGGCCTCGACCACGTCGACATCTTCTACTCGCACCGCTTCGACCCGGACACCCCCCTGGAGGAGACGATGGGGGCCCTGGCCTCCGCCGTCCGGCAGGGCAAGGCGCTGTACGTCGGCGTCTCCTCGTACACCGGTGAGCAGACCGCCGAGGCCGCGCGGATCCTGCGGGAGATGGGCGTCCCGGCCCTGATCCACCAGCCGTCGTACTCGATGATCAACCGCTGGACCGAGGAGGACGACCTCCTGGACACCCTGGAGGCGGCCGGCATGGGCTGCATCTCCTTCGTGCCGCTGGCCCAGGGACTGCTGACCGGCAAGTACCTGAAGGGCGTCCCGGAGGGCTCGCGGGCCACCCAGGGCAAGTCCCTCGACCCGGCCCTGCTCTCCGACGAGGTGCTGCGGCGCCTGCGCGGCCTCGCGGACATCGCGGAGCGGCGCGGGCAGTCCCTGGCGCAGCTCGCGCTGTCGTGGGTGCTGCGGGACCCGCGGATGACCTCGGCGCTGATCGGCGCGTCCAGCGTCGCCCAGCTGGAGGAGAACGTGGCCGCGCTCGGCGGCGCGCCGCTGACGGACGCGGAGCTGGTGGAGATCGACTCGTTCGCGGTGGACACCGCGGGGACGAACATCTGGGCCGGCCGGAGCTGAGGCTTCCGCCGGGGCCCGGTCGGGGCGGGGGCCGGTCGGGGCGGGGCCGGGTCGGGGGCCGGTCGGGGTCCGGGAGCCGGGCCGTGGTCCGGGGCGCCGGCCGGGGGCCGGGTCCCGGGGCCGGGGGCTCGTCCGGGAAAGAAAAACGGGCCGGTCCGTGGGGGGGATACGGACCGGCCCGAGGGGGGGTTTCCACCATAACCCTTCGGTGGTCGTGGTGCGCGCCACGTCGGTCCGGCGCGCCGCTCCGGACCGTCCGGTCCCCAAGCGGGACAAGGGCTCCGGGGCCCCGTGGCGGTTTTGCGCCCCGGCGTGGCGGCGGGGTTCCGTCCCTCCCAGGAGGGACGGAGGACGAGGGGTACGACGTTGACGGCGGGGGCCCCGGGGTCCCCGGCCGCGGCCTCAGGGCGTGGCGGTGGACGCGCCGAGGAGGAGGCCGAGGAGGCCGCCCGCGAGCATGAAGGGCCCGAAGGGGATCGCCGAGGAGCGGCCGGCCCGCCGGAGCAGGACCAGCCCGAGGCCGTACACCGCGCCGAGGAGGAACCCCGCGAAGGCCCCGGCGAAGAGGACCTCCCAGCCGTACCAGCCGAGGGCCGCGCCCAGCGGGAGCGCCAGTTTCACGTCGCCGAAGCCGAGTCCGCGCGGGTTGATCAGGAAGAGCACCAGGTAGGAGCCGCCGAGGACGGCCGCGCCGAGCAGCGCGTGGGGCCAGGAGCCGGCGCCGCCCGGCAGGAGCGCGGCGGCCCCCAGGAGCAGCGGCAGGCCGGCGGCGAGCGGCAGGGTCAGCCCGTCGGGCAGCCGGTGGACGCGGGCGTCGACACGGGCGAGGAGGACGGCGAGGGGGGCGGCGAGCAGCCAGGCCGCCAGTTCGGGCCGGGGGCCGGTGGCGGCGGCGAGCGCGGCGCAGACCAGGGCGGTGGGGACGACGGCGCCGGCCGGGGCGGCGGTCGCGCACGCCCCCCGGCCAAACCCGCCGAGCCAGCCGCGCGCGGGGCCCGCGAGCACGTGCCCGGCGGGGCAGCGGTCCCGCCACGGTTCGCCCGGCTCCACGGAGAGCCGGTACGCGGCGCGCGGGACGAGCAGCCCCGCGGCGGCCCCCCACAGGGCGGCGGCGGCGATCAGCGAGACGTACACGGAGCCGACCCTAGGCAGTCGGTGCGGCTACGGTCTGGCACATGGCGAAATGGGCGGACGGAACGGGGACGCTGACGGTGCCGGGGGGTCCTCCGGTGCCCCTGGAGGTGGCGGCGTCGTACCGGGCGCGACGGCGGGGACTGCTCGGACGGGACGGGGTCGCGGGAGCGCTCCTGATCGTCCGGACCAACAGCGTGCACACCTTCGGGATGCGGTTCGCGATCGACGTGGCGTACCTGGACCGTTCGTTCCGGGTCCTGTCGGTGGCCACGATGCGGCCGGGCCGGCTCGGCATGGTCCGTCCGCGCGGCCGGCACGTCCTGGAGGCGGAGGCGGGCGCGCTGGCGGAGTGGGGGGTGCGGCGGGGGGTGCGGGTGGACGTGGCCGTCACGGGGGGCCCGGGCCGAGCAGGGTGAAGGCGCCGTACGCGGCGGAGGCGAGGGCGAGGACGGCGAGGACGGGCACGGCGGTGCGCGGCCGGCGCTTCGCGAGGGCCGCGGCGGGCGGGAGCAGCAGCCCGAACGCGGGCATCATCAGGCGCGGACGCGACCCGAAGTAGGCGGCGCCGACGAGGGAGACGAGGACGACGCCGACCGTGTACGCGAGCAGGGGCAGCGGCTGTCCCTGGCGTACGCAGAGGACGACGAGCCCGGCGAGGAGGGCGAGGACCGCCGTCAGGCCGAGGGCGGCGGGCCACGGCAGGCCCACGACGAACCGGGCGAGCGCGAGGCCGCCGTCGATGGAGTTGCCCCAGGCGGCCTGGACCTCGAAGTAGGCGGTGGGACTGTGTGCGCGGACGCCGACGTACACGACGTACCCGAGCCAGCCGAGGGGCGCGAGCAGCACGCCGGCCACCGTCCGCGCGGGCAGCCGGCGGTCCCGTACGAGGGCGGCGAGGGCGGCGGTCCCGAGGGCGGCGACCAGGGCGGCGGCGGTGGGGCGGGTGAGGCCGGCGGCGGCGCAGAGGAGACCGGCGAGGATCCAGCGGTCGCGCAGGACCGCGTACAGGGACCAGGCGGCGAGGGCGGTGAAGAGGGTCTCCGTGTACGCCATGGACTGCACGAACGCGGTCGGGTACACGCCCCACAGGACGGCGAGCACGGTCCCGGTCCGCGGCCCGAAGGCGTGGGCGCCGCACTTGAAAATGCCCCAGGCGGCGGCGAGCCCGGCCGTCCAGGAGACGAGGAGCCCGGCGGTGGCCGCGTCCAGGGGGAGCACCGTGGAGAGCCCCCGCTCCAGGGCGGGGAGGAGCGGGAAGAAGGCCAGGTCGGAGTGGACGTCGCCGTTGGGCAGGGTGACCTCGTACCCGTAGCCGTGCTCGGCGATCCGCGTGTACCAGACGGAGTCCCAGCGGCCCTTGAGCCGGTGCGCCCCGTCCTCGCCGGTCGCGGCGGCGGCGATCGCGAGGACGGCGAGACCGATCGCGCGGGTGGCGGCGTAGCCGCCGAGGGCGAGGAGGAGGGGGCGGGGGAAACGGCGGGGGCCGTCGGGGCGGGGCGGGGGCATGGGTTCGATTATCGGTTCGGGGCGGTGGGGTGGGACGGCGGGGGGCGGGGTGGTGGGGCCGGCGTGGTGGAGCGGGGCCGGGGTGGTGGGGCGGGTGCTCCGTTCCCGTCGGGCTCGGACGAAGAGGCGGGACAGTGGGGCGGACGGTCTCTTCCTGCCGGGCTCAGACGAGGAGGCGGGACACGACGACGAGGGTCACCAGGGCCGCCAGCGCGACGGCGGCGATCAGCCGGATCCGGTTCACGGAGGGCCACGCGGCGACGTGCGGCCCGTCGTGCCCGGGGACGACGAAGAACACCCGGTGGGGGTCCGGGGCGAGGGTGACGCGCGCCAGGGACAGGTGGCGCAGGTCGACCCGGCGGCCCACCTCCCCGTCGTGCCGGACGAGCCACGGCTCCAGGGCCGCGGCCACGTCCCCGGCGGTGTCGCGCGCGAGGGAGGAGCGCGGGCCGACCACGCGGACGCCGGTCCAGGCCCCGTGGTCGCGGGCGCTCCTCCACGCCCCGTACGGCAGCTCGGGGGAGGAGAACGTGACCTTCACGACGAGCGGGCTCCGGGTGACGACGCCCTCGGTCCACGTCACGGTCCGCGCGGTGCCGCCGCAGCGCCGGTGGGGCACGGTGCCCGTCCGGTCGCAGTCGGGACAGGCGCGGGAGCCCGATCCGCCGCACCGGGCGCAGGTGGTCCCGCCGCGTCCGCGGCAGCCGGCGCACGCCGCGTTCGCGGTGCCGCACGTGCCGCAGGTGACGCGTCCCTCCCTCGCCTGCTGCCCCGTGTTCAGCCGGCTGTGCGTCTGACGGCTGCGGCGACCGGTGCCGTCGCACCACAGGCAGGCGGCGATCCCCCGGCACTCGCCGCACGCCTTGGCCGGGGCACACGGCAGCTCGCCGCTCCCCTTGCAGCGCTCGCAGGCCACCACGCCGTTGCCGCAGTCGCAGGACCGGTCGTCCACCGAACCGCGCCGCACCAGTCTCAGCGTCGTCCCGGAGGCGGGGTCCTCGGGGGGCGGTATGCGGTACGCGTGGAGGTCGGAGCCGTACACGGGCCGGTCCGACAGGTCGATGGAGCCCTGGTGGAACCGCTCCTCCTCCGTGCGGGTCTCCATGCTGCGCAGGATCTTCCCCTCGATCAGGAGGTGGTGGCTGATGTCCGCCTCCTCCGGAAGCACCCGGCCGGTCTCGCCGCGCTCCTGGAGACTGCGCCGCACGGCCGCCAGGACGTCCTCGTCACTCAGCACGTTTCCGCCACCCCCGGTCCGCGCCGGAGCGCGTCAGCCTCGGCATGTCCGGGGAACGATACCCAAGTACCCCTGGTGGGAGGCTAGTTGAATAACGCGGGGGCGCACGGGGCCGCACGGGGCCGCTCAGGGCTGCACGGGGCCGCTCAGGGCCGTGCGGGGGGCCGGTGGAGAGGCCGGTGCGGGGATCGGCCTGGGGTCGCCCGGGGGAGGATCGGCCGGAGACCGGCCGAGGGGTCAGCCGAGGGATCAGCCGAGGGATCAGCCGAGCGGCCTCACGCGGGCGAACTTCGCGGCCATGACGGGGCCGAGCCGGTGGACGATCGCGTGTCCCGGCTCGTGCGGGGAGGGCAGGTCGCCCAGGAACGAGGTCACGATGACCTCGTCGACGCCGTGGTCCCCGCGACGGACCTCCTCCTCCAGGAAGACGAGCGTGCGGCGCCAGTCGGGCGCGGCCGGGTCCTCGCCGAGGAAGGAACGGACGGTGTCCTGAACGACGTCCCAGAAGAACACGTGCGGCAACACACCGCCCTGACGGAGCACATGGGTCTCATAGGCCCCCCGGAACCCGGGAATCCGGGTGACGAGATCACTGACCAGTTGCTCACCCGGCGTCACGCTCGGCATCGTCGTCATCTGTTCAGAATGCCCCCGACCGGCGGGCGGACACCGCCGATTCCGTGTTTTGCGACGGAACGCGGAGGCGGCACGCGGTGCGGTGGGGCGGCCGCGCCGGGGGACGAAGGCGCTGGGGAGCCACCGGACCCGCACCCTGCTCATGGCGCCTGCCGTACGGCCCCCGCTCCTGGTGCCGCTGCTCAGGGGGCGGCGGGCGGGGTGGTGCGCGGGAAGGAGACCTCGACCCGCCGGTTCTTCTTGCGGCCCTCTTCGGTGGCGTTGTCGGCGATCGGATAGTCCTCGCTGTAACCACGGATGTCGAAGGTCGTCCCGGGGTCGAGGGTCCGGGCGAGCACCTGCTGCACGGCCACGGCGCGCTGCTTCGAGAGCTTCAGGCCGTGCTCGTACGTCCCGAGGTTGTCGGTGAACCCGAAGACCCGGACCCGCCCCGACCCCTGCTTGTTGATCTCGGCGGCGATCGCGGCGATCCGACTGGTGGCGGCGGCGCCGAGCTTGGCGCTGTCCTTCGGGAACAGGACCTCGGCCTGAAGCGCGAAGGTCACGTCCACGTTGGTGTCCTGCCGCCGCTGCGCGCCGCCCTCCTCCTCGACGATCTGCTTGATGTCGAGCACCTTGGCGGGCGCGAGCACGGCCCCGTCGGGCAGCATCAGCCCCGGCGCGGTCTCGTCGATGACGGGCGCGGGGGAAGCGCTGCCGGCGGAGCCGGGCGGGTCGTCGGCGCGGGCGGCGGGCGCGGTGGCGGGCCACAGGACCGCGGAGACGAGGGCGAGGGTGGCGAGGCGGCGGTGTGTCGTCGTCATGGCGTCGCCTCAGGAGAGGGTGAGGGTGGCGGGTTCGAAGGTGGGGAGCTGGAAGGAGACTTCGGTGGTGGAGGCGGGGGGCGCGGGGAATTGCATGAAGACGGCAGCGGTCTCCCCTACAGGAAGAATACTGAGGCCCGTGGTCGCAAGAGGCCGACCATCTGTATCCCGCAAAACGTAGTATCGTTTCTTGGCAACAGAGTCTACGAGGGTCGCACCACCGAGCGAATTACCATGCTTCATCACCTCGGTTTCGTTACCTCTGACCAAACCCGAAAGTACCGCAGCCCCAGAACCGGCATTCTTCAATACCCCCTTTACCGTGAGGAAGCCTCCTGCATCGCGCGTCGCCAAGGTGATAGCGAGTTCCAGACCTTCCTGCCCCTTGAGCACAGCCAGTGTTTCTGTGGATTGCTCAGGCGCTTTCGGAGCCTGCGTGGCCACCCTCCCCCCAGAAGGGGTAACGGTCGTGGAAGCAGGCTTGCCCGCCTTCGAGTCCCCCTCGGCTCCACAACCGACCACGAGAAGAGCCACTGACGCGACCACAAAAGAGGACAGCCCCCTTCGTGCGCTTCGAACGTTCATGAAGCGTGCTTCCTTTACTCGTCGTCGCCAACCAGTCGGACAATGAAAAGATCAGCAGCATTGGGAAGTTCTGGATGATCGGGGTCGATCACCCAGGGGACACCTCCGCAGGAAAGACCCACGACCGTCTCCGACTCCTCGCCTGTCTCCACTGGGCCGGGGGACGAACTACCTGCCTCCGACTCCGACGCTCCCGGTACCCCGAAAGCGCAGTTCGGCTTAATCACAGCTTTCGCAGATGCAGTAGCCTTCCCCCCTTCCCCCCCTGCCGTACTCACCGTGAGACTAAAACCCTCATATCTCCCACGGAAGCGCACGCAATCGCCATCCTCAAGTTGTGCACCATTCTTGGAGGCGAAAACCGCCGCTCGTTCGCATGCAGAGGATTCCACGTACCTCCTCCCTTGAAGGAATACTTCCCACCGTTCAGGCTCAAGGGCGACATCGAGCCACCCCTTACGCAGTTGATCCCTGGCATCTTGGGCAGCCGCGAGCGCCGCCGCATCTGCAGCTGTTTGGGCATTATTGCGAGTTACAGCAGCCTGCCCGACCATGAAGTAGGCGAAAGCCAAGAACAGAAGACCTGCTACGACAGCAACATAAACGGGAAATGCCTGACCAGTGTCATTATGAAATCGACCTGAAGCTACTTGCCACCCGTCAGGCTTGCGATCTTGCGAGTGATGGCATCCTTGATCGAATTTCCGATATCCGTCCCCGTAATCGCCACCACAATCGCCACCACCACCACAATGATCCCCAGATACTCCACCGCCGTCTGCCCCCGGTCCCGGGAGCCCGCGCGGTCGGTGAGTTCGATCGTGGCCTTGGTCAGGGCCTTCAGCATCGCGTCGTTCATCGTGGTCCCCTCCGCGTTCGGACGCCTCCGCACGGGTACCGTACGCCGACGGGCGGGTCGGCGGACAGGGGCCGGAGGCCCGTTCGTGGGCCCCGTTCATCGGGTGGGCCCGGTGCCCTGGCAGGAGGTTATGGCCTCGGTGCGGGTGCGGGTGGGCGGTTCGGTGAAGACGGGCGCCTTCCCTGTGGACCGCCGGGTGGGGACGGGCGTCCTCCCGGTGGTCCGCCGGCTGCTCGGGTCCCTCATCTCCGCCTCCCTCGCACTCGTTCCGCACTGTCCCACACACGGTTGCACGCGCGAAGGCGTTCTGCCGAAATGTCAGGAGGGTGAAACCCGGGATTCTGGCTGGAAATTGTCGGTTCATTTGCCCGTCACCGCCCCGAAGTCCGTCCCCGTGCCCAGGAACAGGCCCGCGCCCAGGAGGATGATCGTCGCCGGGACCATCAGGGTCGTGATGACCATGGTCGCCTTCGGGACCGCCTTCGCCGCCTTGCGGCGGGCGTTCTGGGCGTCGGTGCGGCGCATGTCGTTGGCGATCTGGATGAGGGTGTCCACGATCGGGGCGCCCAGCTCCTCGCCCTGCTGGAGGGCGGTGACGAACTGGGCGACCTGCTCCGAGTCGTTGCGGCGGCGCAGTTCGTCGAAGGCCTGGCGGCGGCTGACGCCCATGTCCATCTGGCGCAGGGTGATGCGGAGTTCGTCGGACCAGGGACCCTCGTACTTCTCCGCCACCCGTTCCAGCGCCTGGCGGAAGCCGAGGCCCGCCGAGACGACGACGGCCAGGACGTCCAGGAAGTCCGGAAGGGTGCGTTCGATCTGGTCCTTGCGGATGCGGACCGCCGACCAGATGCCGACCTCCGTCCAGAACGCCCCGAAGGCGAGGAGGAGCAGGGCCGTCAGGTACGCGCCCCTGCTCAGCATCGTCAGGGCGCCCAGGACGCCCAGGAAGCCGTAGACCGCCCTGCGCGCCCCGTACCGGTCGATGGTGAGGCCGCCGGGGTTTCCGGCCAGGTCGATGCGGCGGCGTACCGCGTTGACCCGCTTCGGGCCCATCAGGCGCAGGACCGCCGGCGACCAGCGCATGCCCAGGCGGTCCACCGCCGAGTCGACGGCGCCCGTGCGGGTCGCGCCGACCTCCAGGGCGAGCCGGAGGTCGTCGGGGAGCCTGGCGTCGGCCCGGTAGAGGCGTATCCCGTAGCAGGCGCCCGCCACGGCGAGTCCGGCCAGGAGGGCGAGGAGGAGGTCCACGGCGGCCGTCCCTACACGTCGATCTTCGAGAAGCGGCGGATGACGGCGAAGCCGACCCCGTACAGGGCGAGGGCGACGACGACGGCGAGCTGCCCGAGCCCCGAACCGGTCATGCGGTCCAGGGACCCGGGCTGCAGGTTGTCGATGAGCAGCAGCGATCCGACGCCGATGACGGGCACGGAGTACGCGGTCATGCTCACCTGCGAGAGCTGGGTGCGGACCTCGCGCCGGGTCTCCTTGCGCTCCTCCAGGGTCTCGGTGAGGTTGCGCAGGGAGGAGACGACGGTGCCGCCGGCCCGGTTGGCGAGGACCAGGGTGGTGACGAGGACGACGAGTTCGCGGGAGGGCAGGCGTTCGGCCAGTTCGCCGAGGGCGTCGTCCAGGGAGGTTCCGACGGCCAGCTGCTGGGCGACCTTCTCCAGTTCGTCGCCGGCCGGGGCCTCCAGCTCCTCGGCGGCGAGACCGAGGGCCATGCGGAGGGCGAGTCCGGCCTGGGTGGCGTTGGCCAGGATGCGGGAGAGTTCGGGGAGCTGGTTGATGAACTTCTCGATGCGCTTCTGGCGCTGCCAGTTGAGGTACCCGAGGGCGACCCAGACGCCGAGGAGACCGCAGATCGGGCCGAAGAACGGCGACAGCGCCGCCTGTCCCACCGCCCACAGGACCGCCACGGTCGCCGTGAGGGCCACCGTGAACTCCCCCGGGGTGACGTCGAGGCCGGTGGCCGCGATCCGCAGCTCCAACTTGCGGCCGAGGGCGGTCCGGCGCACCCGCCGGTCGATGCCCCGGAAGCGGCGCCTGCGGCGGCCGGCGGCCTCGGGTGCGCCCGTCTCGTCCAGGCGGGCGACGAGGGCGGCGTGCCGGCGGGCCCCGCTCGCGTACAGCTGGACGCCGGTCACGCCCAGGACGCAGCAGAGCAGCGCGACGGCGGCCGTCGGCCAGAAGGGGTCGGTCATGGCCCTTGCTCCTCGGTCGTGCGGGGCCTAGACGGCTTCGCGGGTGGTCAGGTGGGCGTCGGTGGCGGCCACGCCGAACGCCTGCGGGACGGGCTGCCCGGCCAGGTAGAGGCGTTCGGCGACCCGGCGGGGCAGCGGGTGGTACGTGAACTGCCCGTACACCCGTCCGTCGGCGGCGAGCGGCTGGGCGTGGAAGCGGCAGACGGTGGCGAGCAGGAAGCGTTCGCGGCCGTGCGAGGCGAGGACGGCGATCTCGGTGATCCGGCGGGTGCCGTCGGGGTGCCGGGTGAGCTGGACGAGGACGTCGACCGCGCTGTTGATCTGGTCGCGCAGGGCCTCGAACGGCACCTTCACCTCCGACATGGAGGCGAGGGTCTGGAGCCGCATCAGGGCGTCCTCGGCGGAGTTGGCGTGGACGGTGGCGAGCGAGCCGTCGTGGCCGGTGGACATCGCCTGGAGCATGTCGAGGGTCTCGCCGCCGCGGACCTCCCCGACGATGATCCGGTCGGGGCGCATGCGGAGGGAGTTGCGGACGAGGTCGCGGATGGTGATGGCGCCGCGGCCCTCGATGTTGGGCGGCCGGGCCTCCAGGCGGATGACGTGGGACTGCTGGAGCTGGAGTTCGGCCGAGTCCTCGATGGTGATGATCCGTTCGCCCTCCGGGACGAGCCCGGAGAGGGCGTTGAGGAGGGTCGTCTTCCCGGTGCCGGTGGCCCCGGAGACGATCAGGTTGAACTTGGCCTGCACGAGCCCGGAGAGCAGGAGCAGCATCTGCTCGTCCAGGGAGCCGAGACCGAGCATCTCGTGGAGCGTGTACGCGCGCGGGAAGCGGCGGATGGTGAGGGTCGCGCCGGTGAGGGAGAGCGGCGGGATGATCACGTTGACGCGTTCGCCGGAGGGGAGCCGGGCGTCGACCATCGGGTTCGACTCGTCGACCCGCCGGTTGACGGTCGACACGATCCGCTCGATCGTCTGCATGAGCTGGTCGTGGGAGGCGAAGCGGAGCGGCAGGAGTTCGACGCGGCCGCCCCGCTCGACGAAGATCTGGTCCGGGCCGTTGACCATGATCTCGGTGATCGAGGCGTCTTCGAGCAGCGGTTCCAGGACGCCCAGGCCGAGGGCCTCGTCCACGACCCGGCGGATCAGCCGGGAGCGTTCGGCGGTGGAGAGGACCGGGCCCTCGCGGCTGATGATGTGCCCGAGGACGCGCTCCAGGCGGGCCCGGCGTTCGGCGGCGGCGAGCGCGGACATCTCCGTGAGGTCGATCTCCTCCAGGAGCTTGGCACGGAAGGCGGCGACGAGATGGCCGTCCTCCCTGGCCGTGACCGCGCCCTTCTCCTCGGGGGTGTGCATCCGGGAGCGCAGGCTCATGGCAGGTCCTCCTCGTCGGGCGTCGGCATGGTGACGGTCTTCTCCGCGTCGCCGAAGTCCTTCCAGAAGGGGACGACGGAAGGGATGCGCACGGTGACGGTGACGGTGACTTCGCCACCGCCCCTGCGGGGCTCCGAGACGGAGGGGCGGAGCCAGCCGCTCGCGGCCGCGGCGGCCGCTTCCCCGGCGCTCGGGGCGTCCTCCGCGTCGCTGCTCGCCGCCCGTGCCGCCGCGCGGGCCGCCGTGCCCGCCTGCTGGACGGCGTACGCGGCGATGCCGAGCTGGAGGCCCGCGAGGCCGACGAGGAGCAGGATCGGGAGGAAGCCCAGGTACTCGACGGCGACCTGGCCTCGGTCGCGGGCTCTCGTGCGCGGTCGTGGGCTCATGGTGCCGGGTCCTCCTCCTTCACCGCGCCCGCGTCGGCCGTGACAGGGAAGAGTCCTCCCAGGCCCGGGACCAGGGCCGGGACCTCGACCTCGACGTGGACGCGGACCATCCCGCCGCTCGGCACGCAGTCCCCGCCGGAGGCGCTCCAGGCCCCGTCGACGTGGCGGCGGGCCGCGGCCGGGCCGTCGTCGTCGACCGCGCACGCCCGCGCCGCCTCGTCCGCCGCGTTCCCCGCCAGCGTGTAGGCGTAACCGACCAGGACGACCTGCCAGAGCAGGGCGAGGGTGAGCAGGATCAGCGGCACCATGCCGGCGAACTCGATCGCCACCTGTCCCCCGTCGTCCCCGGCGCCCGTGGCGCCGTCCCGGTGGATGCGCATCGGTCAGCGGCCCCCGGTGCGGCGGCGCAGGCCGAGGGAGCCCCGGTCGCCCGCGCGGGCGAGCTGCTTGCCGGGGGCGCCCGCGGCCGGGGCCCCGGTCAGGCCCAGCTCCCCCGCGAGGGCCCACAGGGCCTGCTTGACGGTGGACCTGGCGTCGAGTTCGTGGAGGCGGCCCGCGTCGACGACGGCCTGGAGCTCCTTGAACTGGGCGGGGACGGCGACGCCCGCGACGCGGGTGCCGGTGATCCTCTGGACGAGGGAGGGCTGGATCTCGCTGGAGCGGTGGTGGCGGTTGACGAGGGTGACGGTCTCCTCGGCCTTGCGGACCTGGAGCCGTTCCCACATGCGCACGGTCCGTTTGGCGGCCCGGACCGCGACCACGTCGGGGGTGGTGACGAGGAGCGCGGTGCCGGCCATCTCGATCGCGGCGGCGTTGGCGCCGTCGAGCCGGGAGCCGCAGTCGACCACGACGACCTCGTGGCGGCCGCGCAGGGCGCTGACGACCTGGCGGGCGGCGCGGTCGGTGACCTCCTCGCCGCGTTCGCCCTCGGCCGGGGAGAGCAGCAGCGAGAGCCCGGTCTCGTGGACGTAGACGGCGTCCTGGAGGACGCGGGGCGAGATGTCGGTGATGGCGGCGAGGTCGGCGACGGAGCGCCGGAACTGGACGTCGAGGTACGAGGCGACGTCGCCGTTCTGGAGGTCCATGTCGACCAGGGCGACGCTCTTGCCGGAGGCGCGGGCGGCGAGGGCGAGCTGGACGGCGGTGACGGTGGTGCCGACGCCGCCCTTGGCGCCGCTGACGGTGACGACGGTGCCGCCGGGTCCGCCGGGTCCGCCGGCCCCCCGGTCGGCGCCGGTGCCGAGGTGGCGGCGGACGCCGGCGGACCACTGGGCGGCGGCCTGGACGCGGCTGGCGAGTTCCTCGTAGCCGAGGGGGAGGGTGACCAGGCCCCGGGCCCCGGAGTCCATGGCGGCGGAGAAGAGGACGGGGCTGGCGTCGGCGGTGATGAGGACGACGCCGACGGCGGGGAAGCGGAGGGCCACCTCGCGGACGAGTTCGAGCGCGGGAACGGGGCCGATCCGCTCGTGGACGAGGACGACCTCGGGGAGTTCGTCCAGGGAGGCGGCGGCGAGACGGGCGAGGGTGTCGACCAGCTGGGTGGAGTCGGCGGCCGGCGGGGCGGGTTCGGCGTCGGGGAGCTGGCTGAGCAGCGTGACGACGGACCGGGCCGCGTCGGGGTCGCCGACGGCCGGCAGGATCCTCGTGGTCATACCGGCCTCACTTGTCCTTGTCGAGCGTGTAGGTGCGGTCGCGCTGGTCGACGGGGGCGCCGCCCGTGGAGGGGGCGACGAGGGCGAGGCGTACGTGTTCGGCGAAGGACTCGGCGTACGCGACGCGCTGGGTGTCGAGGGTCGAGAGCGCGAAGGTGATGGGGACGGTGGAGGTGGCGCGGTCGGACCGGTCGGAGCGGTCGGAGACCGGGGTGAGCCTGCCGACGTCGAGGACGCGGGCGCCGGCGACGATCATCCGGGACTGGTCGGGGTCGCCCTTCTTCTCTCCCGCGAAGGTGGCGTAGATGTTGACGGTGGCGCCGGCGGTGATCTTGCCCGCGACGCCGGTGGCGGCGTCGATCATGATGGCGATCTCCTGCTGGCCCGGCCGGAGCGCCGGCCGGTCGACGATCATGTCCTCCTGGAGGAGGGAGCCGGCCTTGAGTTCGGTGACGGCGATCTTGCCCCGGAGCCGGCCGAGGTCGGTGACGGCGGTCTCGGAGAGCCAGCGCTTCGGCATGGTGATCTTCTCGAACTGCCCCGGGGTCAGGGTGGTGTAGGGGGCCACGTCCTTCTTGATCCGGTACGCGGTGGTCTCCGGACCGACCTTGGTGTTCACGTCGCTGATGACGGCGAGCACACCGGCGAAGGCGCCGAGGGCGCACAGGACGGACAGCAGCAGCAGGACGACGCCGCGGCGCTGGCGGGAGTTCATGGCCGTACTACCTCGATCGGAGACGTGGGTCCGGGCGGACGGGTGGACGGGTGGGCCGGCGGCCGGCCGGTGGTACGGGGCCGGTGGCGGGGCGGGGAGGAGGCGGGGGCCCGGGGAGACCGTTCACGGCAGGGCACGGGGGGTGTGGGGGCCGGGCGCGCGGGGGGCCGGGCCGAGGGCGGGCGGGGCGGTCCGTCCGGCGGGGCCCAGGGCGTGGGGGACGGCGGTCCCCGGTCCGTGGACGGCGTTCGCGCCGGTGCGCGGTTCCTCGTACACGTCCGCGTACGGCTCCTCGTACGCGCCGGTGTACGGCTCCCCGTACGCGCCGGCGCGCCGGACCGCGCGGGTTCCCCGGTCTTCCTGGTCGGGAACGGTCAGCGGGGCCGCGCAGAAGCCGCAGCGGTCCCCGATGAGGTCCATGCCGCACCAGTGGCAGGTGTCCCGTCGTACGGAGGAGACGAGTTGGTGGAGGACCGACAGGTCGGGGAGGTGGGCGGCGAACTCGACGAGCCTGCCGGTGCCCCACCAGGCGGGCGAGGAGGCGGGCAGCGGGGTCTCCTGGACGGGGCCCGGGATGCGCCACCGGGGTACGAGGGTGGTGGCGGGCCAGTCGGTCTGGAGCCGGCCGCGGGCGAGGAGGAGTTCGGTGGTGAACTCCGGCCCCGCGAGGGACTCCTCCCGGTCGCCGACGCGCACGATCTGCGGGGTGGGACCGGCGAGGACGGCGAAGTGGGCGCCGGGCAGCCAGCTCTTGAGGTGGGAGCCGAGGCCGACGGGGACGCGGTCGAGCCGGGAGACCGAGCCGAGGACGGCGCCCGCGTAGATGTAGTGGGCGAGCAGCCGGGCGGCGGAGGCGAGGACGCCGGGGGTGAAGTCGCAGCCGGCCAGCCGGCACAGCTGGCGGACGAGCACGGCCGCGCCGAGGGGCGGCAGGTCGGTCCTGACCAGGGCGATCCGGTCGCTCTCCAGGAGGGCGCGGACGGCGTGGAGGCGCCGGGCGACGGCGACCGGCGCGGAGGTGGGGCAGACGACGACCACGTGTCCGTACCGTGCGAGGAGTTGGCGCATGTCCGCCACCGAGGCGTCGAGCGGACGGCCCTCGGGGGGCGGTAACACGGCGGCCCGCGGGGTTCCGGGATCGACCGGAGGCAGCACCAGGTCGGCGCTGGTGACCGCGATCGCTGTCGGCACGTCGGCCCCCCGTCCCCTCCGGCTCCCGGTTTCCCGGGAGTCACGGCTCACCTACCGCGTTCACGGCGTCGCACCGGGGTGCCGCCGTCTCTGCACCTTATCCACGTGCCCCGGGGTGGTGAACACACAATCCGCCAAGCTCCCTCCATTTGTCGCGTCCGGCCGGACGCCTCTCGCCGCCGGAAGTCTTGACAATGCGATTGGTCTGGACCAACTTGTTCCCACAACGGTGGCCACCGTCCGAAACCCGTACCCCCGTACGCCCCTTCCGTACGGCGCCGTACGGCACCTCCACATCCCCAACTCCCCCACGGAGGACGCACGTGGACCGCACCCCCACCCGCCCGCGCGGAGGCAGATGGCTCGGCGGAGCCCTCGCGCTCGCCGTCGGCTCCGGGCTCGTCCTCGTCGGCGGCGCCGGCACCGCCCAGGCGGCGGACGTCAACGTCGCCAGGAACGCGGGCTTCGAGAACGGCCTGGCCAACTGGGCCTGTTCCGGCGGGAGCGGCACCGCCGTCTCCTCGCCGGTCCGCACCGGCACCGGCGCCCTGAAGGCGGCCCCCGCCGGCCTCGACAACGCCAAGTGCGCGCAGACCGTGACCGTGAAGCCCCACTCGACGTACACGCTGAGCGCCTGGGTCCAGGGCGGGTACGCCTACCTCGGCGCGAGCGGCACCGGGACCGGCACCGGCTCGGTCTCCACCTGGACGCCGGACTCCCCGTCCTGGAAGCAGCTCACCACCACCTTCACCACGGGCGCCTCCACCACCTCGGTCGAGATCTACACCCACGGCTGGTACGGCACCTCGCCCTACCTCGTCGACGACGTGAGCGTCTTCGGGCCCGACGGGGGAGGCGTCCCGGACCCCGACCCGGTCGTCCCGTCCACCCCGGCCGGCCTCGCGGCGGGCACCGTCACCTCCTCCTCCGTGAGCCTGAGCTGGGGCGCGGTCTCCGGCGCGACGGCCTACAAGGTGTACCGGGACGGCACCGCCCCGCAGACCGTGAGCGGCACCTCCACGACGGTCACCGGGCTCACCGCCGACACCGCCTACCAGTTCCAGGTGTCCGCGACGAACGCGGCGGGCGAGTCCGCGAAGTCCGCCGCCGTGACAGCGCGCACCGCCAAGAACCAGACCGGCCCCGGCCCGGCCGTGCCCAAGCACGCCGTGACCGGCTACTGGCAGAACTTCGACAACGGAGCGGCCAAGCAGAAGCTGCGGGACGTGCAGGCGGCGTACGACATCATCGCCGTCTCCTTCGCCGACTCGACCACCACGCCCGGCCAGATCACCTTCACCCTCGACCCGGCCGTCGGCTACGCCTCGGTGGCCGACTTCAAGGCCGACGTCGCGGCCAAGAAGGCGGCCGGCAAGTCCGTGATCATCTCCGTCGGCGGCGAGAAGGGCAACGTCACGATCAACAGTGACGCGAGCGCGACCGCCTTCGCGAACAGCGCGTACGCCCTGATGCAGGAGTACGGCTTCAACGGCGTCGACATCGACCTCGAACACGGCATCAACTCCACCTACCTCGCCAAGGCGCTGCGCCAGCTCTCCGCGAAGGCGGGCCCGGGCCTGGTGCTCACGATGGCCCCGCAGACCATCGACATGCAGTCCACGGGCACGGAGTACTTCAAGACCGCGCTCGCCGTGAAGGACATCCTCACGGTCGTCAACACCCAGTACTACAACAGCGGTTCGATGCTGGGCTGCGACGGCAAGGTCTACAGCCAGGGGTCGGTGGACTTCCTCACCGCGCTCGCCTGCATCCAGATCCAGGGCGGGCTCGACCCGTCCCAGGTCGGCCTGGGCGTCCCCGCCTCCACCCGGGGCGCGGGCAGCGGCTACGTCTCCCCGCAGGTCGTGAACAACGCCCTCGACTGCCTGACGAAGCTCACCGGCTGCGGCACCTTCAAGCCGGCCCAGGCGTGGCCGACGCTGCGCGGCGCGATGACCTGGTCGACCAACTGGGACGCGACGGCGGGCAACGCCTGGTCGAACGCGGTCGGCCCGCACGTGCACGGCCTCCCGTAGTGGACGGGGTGTCCCTCCCGCGCCCGGGAGGGACACCCACCGCGCGCACGGCCTCTCCCGGCGCGCGGAACCCCCTCTTACGCGTACGTCCTTCCCGTGCGCGCAGGAACTCCCCGTACGCGTACGCCCTTCCCCCGCGCCTACGGGTCCCGCAGCGCCGCCGCTCCCCCGGCGGCGCTGCTCCGTTTCGGGAGCGCCGGTTCGTTTCGGGAGCACTGATTCGTTTCGGGAGCGCCGGTTCGCTTCGCGAGCACTGCTCCACTTCGGGGGTGACGGCCTGTTCCGGGAGCGCCGGTCCGCTCCAGGAGCCCCGATCCACTTCGAGAGCACTGGTCAACTTCGAGAGCACTGTCCCGCTTCAAAAGCGCTGGCCACTCCGGGAACGACGATCCGCCCCCGGAGGAAGGCGCGTTCAGCGGCGGGGCAGGAAACCGGCCAGGACCGCGTCGAGCCGGACCATCCACTCGTCGACGCGGGCGGCGCGGCGACCGTCGAGCTCGCACGTGTACGCGCCGCCCTCGCGGAGCGAGACCGCGACGCGCAGTCCCCGGCCGCGCCGGGTGCGCACCAGGTCCACGCCCGCGACCTCCTCCCAGCCGAACTCCGCCTCCTCGCCGTAGAGCTGGAGGTGCATCCCGGAACCGTCCACCACGATCCCGGACACCCGGTCGGCGGCCACGAAGACGGCCGGGTCCCCCGGCGCCGAGGAGGGCGGCGGGGGGACGGCGTAGGCGGCGGGAGGCCCGTAGCCCGGGACGGGCGCGGCGCCGACCGGGGGCCCGAAGCCCGGCGCGGGCGGATACCCGTATCCGGCCGGGGGCGCGGACGCGGGGACCGTCACGAAACCGGCCGCGGCCACCGCGGCGGGACCGACGGGCGGCACGCCCCCGCCGGACACCGCGGGCACTCCCCCGTCCGCCGCCGGCACGACCGCCGTGGCGGTCGGCGCTCCCGTCCCCGCCCCCGGCTCCGCCTCCCCCAGCGCGTCCAGGATCTCGTCCGGCGTCGGCCGCTCGGCCGGGTTCTTGGCGAGGCAGCGCGCCACGAGGCCGCGCAGCGCCTCGGGGACGGCGCCGAGGTCCGGGGCCTCGTGGACCGAGCGGTACATGAGACCCATGGGCGTGCCCTCGCCGAAGGGACGCCCGCCCGCGGCGGCGACGAGGACGGCGCCGAGGGCGAAGACGTCGGTGGCGCCCGTCACCTCCTCGCCGAGGGCCTGTTCGGGGGCGAGGTAACCGGGGGTGCCGAAGGCGGAGCCGGTGGCGGTGAGCCGGGTCGACTCGACCGCGCGGGCGATCCCGAAGTCGAGGACGCGCGGTCCGTCGGACGCCATGACGATGTTGCCGGGCTTGAGGTCGCGGTGGACGAGCCCGCAGGCGTGGATGGCCTCCAGGGCCTCCGCGAGGGCGGCGCCGAGCGCGCGCAGCCGCGGCTCGTCCATCGGGCCCTCGGCGGCGACGAGTCCGGCGAGGGTGGGGCCGGGGATGTAGGCGGTGGCGAGCCAGGGCGCCTCGGCGTCGGGGTCGGCGTCGACGACCTGTGCGGTGTGGAAGCCGCCGACCCGCCGGGCCGCGGCGACCTCGGCGCGGAAGCGCGCGCGGAAGGAGGGGTCGGAGGCGAGTTCCGGCCGTGCCACCTTGACGGCGACGGCGCGTCCGCCGCGCGAGCGGGCGAGGTACACGGTGCCCATGCCGCCTTCGCCCAGCTTGTTCTCGATGACGTATCTGCCGATGAGGGTCCCCACGCGGGACAGTATGACCGAACCGCCCACCTTGACCAGTCCATGACATGAGTCCACCATGTGCCGGGCGCGCCGCTCCACTTCGCTCCGTCGTTCTCGTTGTCGCACTCCCGCACTCCTCCACCCCCCACCCCCCACCCAGGAGACAGCATGCGACGTCCCCTCCGCGGCAGGAGGTCCGCCGGTCTGGCGGCCCTCGTGGCGCTCGCCCTCGCGGCGCCCCTCTCCGCGCTCGCGACCCCCGCCGGGGCCGACCCCGCGCCGGCCGGCACCGCCCGCGCCGCCGGGACCGGGGAGGTGATCCGGCAGTACGAGATCGCCGGACCCTCCACCCCGGCCGCCCGCACCGCGCTCACCGCCACCGGCGTCTCGATCGACGAGGTCGACGCCCGCTCGGTCGTGGTCAGCGCGAACACCGAGCAGCTCGGGCGCCTCCGGGCCCTGGGCCACGAGCCGGTGGCCCTGCCCGCCCCGCCGGACCGCGGCGGGGCCGTCCGGTCCGCCCCTGGCCCGCTCGACTTCCCGTCGGCGGACTCCCGCTACCACAACTACGCCGAGGCGAACGCGGAGATCGACCAGCGGATCGCCCAGTACCCCTCGATCATGAGCAAGCGGGTGATCGGGAAGTCGTACGAGGGCCGGGACATCGTCGCGATCAAGGTCAGCGACAACGTGGCCGCCGACGAGAACGAGCCCGAGGTCCTCTTCACCCACCACCAGCACGCCCGCGAGCACCTCACCGTCGAGATGGCGCTCTACCTGCTGCGCGAACTCGGCGCGGGCTACGGCACGGACAGCAGGATCACCAACGCCGTGAACGGGCGCGAGATCTGGATCGTCCCGGACCTCAACCCGGACGGCGGCGAGTACGACATCGCCTCCGGCTCGTACCGGAGCTGGCGCAAGAACCGGCAGCCCAACTCCGGTTCCTCGTACGTCGGGACGGACCTCAACCGGAACTGGGACTACAAGTGGGGCTGCTGCGGCGGCTCGTCCGGCTCCAAGGGCTCCGAGACCTACCGGGGCGCGGCCCCCGAGTCCGCCCCCGAGGTGAAGGTCGTCGCCGACTTCGTCCGCTCCCGGGTGGTCGGCGGGAAGCAGCAGATCAAGGCGGCCATCGACTTCCACACGTACAGCGAACTGGTCCTCTGGCCGTTCGGCTGGACCACCGCCGACACCACCACCGGCATGACCGCGGACGACCGGAACGCCTTCGCGACCGTGGGGAAGAAGATGGCGGCGAGCAACGGCTACACGCCCGAGCAGTCCAGCGACCTGTACGTCACGGACGGCTCGATCGACGACTACCTGTGGGGTACGCAGAAGATCTTCGCGTACACCTTCGAGATGTACCCGTCCTCGTCCTCCGGCGGCGGCTTCTACCCGCCCGACGAGGTCATCGACCGCGAGACGGCCCGCAACCGGGACGCGGTGCTCCAGCTCCTGGAGAACGCGGACTGCATGTACCGCTCGATCGGGAAGCAGGGTCAGTACTGCGCGGCCTGACCCCCTGAACGAAGGCCGGGGCCGGCGGGAGGAACCTCCCGCCGGCCCCGCGCACGGGTACGGGTCAGCGGCGCAGCTTCAGGCGGTGCACCCCTCCGTCGACCGTACCGACGTAGAGCGTGCGGCCGTCGGGAGCGGCGGCCAGCTTGGTGGCGTCGGTGTTCTGCAGGCCGCTCGACACGTTCTCCCACGTCAGGCCGTTGTCGGTGCTGCGCAGTACGCCCCGGCCGCCCTGGACGAGTCCGGACGCGGCCGAGCGGGTGGTGGCCGCGTAGAGCGCCCCGCCGGCCCGCAGCAGGTCCGAGACGTGGACCGCGAGCGGCCCGGTGTCGGCGGTGCGGAAGGTCCTGCCGCCGTCGGTGCTGACCCGGACGGACGAGCCTCCGACGAGCAGGCGCCGGTCGTCCACCAGGATCGCGGAGACGGGGCCTTCCGCGACCTTGGTCACGGTGACGCCGCCGTCGTCCGAGCGGTAGAGGCCCGAGGCGTTGCCGAGCCAGAGGCGCCGCGGGTCGCGCGGATCACCGGCTATGGCCTCGAAGGCCCTCGGGTGGAAGAGGTTCTTCCAGGTCCTGCCGCCGTCGAGGGTCGAGAACAGGCCGTCGCCCAGGATGCTCCTGAAGCCGATCGTCACCCGGTCCGGGTCGGCCGGGTGGACCAGGATCGAGGTCGGGATCTCCGACGACACCCCCTTCACCTGCCAGGTCCGGCCGGCGTCGCCGCTGCGGGAGACCTCGAAGAGGCCGGTCGCGGTGCGCCGGACCTGCCACACCACCCTGCTGTCCTCGGGCGGGACGGCGATGTGCGAGGTGAGGCGGCCGGTCATGCCCTCCCCGCCGGACGGGCCCCATTCGGGGCTCGCGACGGGGACCGCGGTGCGGTAGGTGCCGCTCACCGTTCCGGCGAGCAGCCGGTCGCCACTGGCCGCGAGGGCGAAGACGGTCAGGCCCTGGACGCCGATCCTCCGGTAACCGGTGCCGTCGGCCGAACCGCGGTACAGGCCGTCCTGTTCGCTGGACACGGTCACCGAGCCGTCGGCCCAGCGGTCGTAGTCCAACGCGATGGCCGCCTTGGAGGGGGCGGGGGCGGGCTTCCAGGTCCTGCCGTGGTCGTGGCTCACCTGCCCGGCGCCGAACAGCGTGCGCAGGTACAGGTCGCCGCCGGAGGCGGACAGTCCGTGGCCGCCGCTCTCCAGGGGCAGCAGGGTGGACCAGGTGCGGCCCTTGTCGTAGGAGCCGCGGACGCCCGTGCCGGGGACGTACGTCGCCACCACGGCGGAGTCGGCCGCCATGCCGTAGACGCCCTCCACGGGCTCGTCGAGGAGGAGGCGCGCCGGGCCGGGGTCGCCCTTGCCGACGCCGTCGATCCGCCAGACGCCGTCGAAGGTCGCCAGGTACAGGGTGTCGCCGACGAGGGCGGCCTCGCGGACGGGACCGGTCACGCCGGTCGGGTACGCGGCCCAGCTGTCGCCCGCGTCCGTGCTGACCCTCAGCGTGTCGCCGGTCACGGCGGCGAGGGTGCGGGTCCCCTCGTCCGCGACGAACTCGTCGACGCGGACGTCGGGCACGTCGAGCTTGCGCCAGGTGCGGCCGTTGTCGTCGGTGCGCAGGATCGTGCCCCGGCGGGTGGGGTCGCCGGCCGAGTTCACGGCGTACCACCAGCGGTCGGGACGGCGGGCGTCGACCACGACCGCCCCGGTGCCGCTGCCGTCGGCGACCGGCAGCCGGCCCACCTGGCGCCAGTGGGCGCCGCCGTCGGTGGTCAGCCAGGGGGCGGCCTTGCCGTACTGGGTCATGACGGCCTGCTTCGGCCGGGCGGGCGAGAGCGCGACGTGTCCGGCCTCGCCGTTCGGGCCGATGGGTTCCCATCGGTCGCCGCGGCTGCCGGCGGGGGTGACCTCGAAGGCGCCGGTGCCGGTGATCCGCCGGCCGTCGGTGGTCGTGGCCCGCGCGGCCAGCCGGTGGGCACCGGCCGCCTTCCCTGTCACGTCGGCCTGGTAGTAGCCGGCGCCGTTCATGGTGGTGCGCAGGGTGAACGCCTTGCCGTGCGGCGGCGTGACGGTGATCTCCGGCGGCGCGTCCAGGGCGGCCGGGGCGGCGACGTGCACGGTGGAACGGCCGTCGCTCGGGTCGGGGGACGCCTGGACGACCAGGTGCCGGACGACGAGCAGGTACGGCACCCGGAGGGCCGGGCCGCGCGCGGGGGTGGCCGTGATCAGGCCGCTGATCTCCGTGTCGGCGGCCGGGCGGTCGGCGCGCAGGGTGACGGTGACGGTCGCGGTCCCCCCGGCGGGGATGGTGACCCGCGCCGGGGACACGGTGGCGGGCCCGGTGCTGCCGAGGGCGGTGGTCAGCGGCTCCTTGCCGGGGTTGGTCAGGCGTATCTCCGCGGTGCCGCCGACGGTCCGGTCCGCCAGGTCGGCGAGGCCGAACGACACGGCCGTCGGGGAGGCGCCGAGGGTGGCCGCCGCCGCGGCGGCCACGTCGAGCCGTCCGTTCCCCCGGACGGTGGGACCGGCGCCGGGGAGCTGCTTCGCGGTGCCGACGAGTGCGGACCTGATCGCGTCGGGGCCCTGGTCCGGGCGCAGCTGGCGCAGCAGCGCGGCGGCGCCGGCGACGTGCGGGCTCGCCATCGAGGTGCCCGACATGCGGTAGACGCCGGGCCCGTACATCGAGGTGGGGATCGCCGAGCGGATCTCCACGCCGGGGGCGACCAGGTCGGGCTTGAGGGCGAAGCCGGTGCCGGGGCCGCGCGAGGAGAACGAAGCCACCTGGTCGGTGGAGTCGGTGCCGCGCAGGGTGACGAGCACCTTCCCGGCGGCCAGTTCGCGGCTCAGCTGGGCGTACTGGGTCGTGTCGATGCCCATGAGGACCAGGCGGTCCATGCGCAGCGAGTCGCCGGAGGCGGCGGTCCGCGCGAAGTCGGGGCGGGCGGGGGTCGCCGGGACCTCGACCGTTCCCGGGGTGGTGGCGAGCACGGGCCCGCCGTGGGCCGGGAGGCCGCCGAGCACGGCGAGCGCGCCGCGCTCCTCGGCCTCGCGCGCCCAGTCGACGTCGTTCTGGCTCAGGACGTCCGTACCGGGCGCGACGAGGATGTCGGCCCGCAGGATCTTGCCCCGTACGTCACCGACCCGCTTCCAGTCCTCGGCGGTGCCCGCGCCGACGTCCACGAGCGGGGCGGTGACCGGTTCCCGGGGCGGGTTGGCGGACAGGATGCCCCGGTACGTCTGGATCAGTTCGGGTTCCCTGCCCGCCAGGTACGCGCTGGGCGTCCGCACTCCGCTGGTGGAGGCGCCGACGGCGATGACGCCGTCGGCCGACGCCGGGGTGTTGACGGTGCCGGCGCCGGGTCCGCTGTTGCCCGCCGCCGCGACGACGACCACTCCGGCGCGTACGGCGGCGGTCGCCGCGCGGCCCAGCGGGTCGGTGCCGTCGCCGGGGCCGCCGAGGCTCATGTTGATGACGTCGGCCCGGTGGGGGTTGGCCGGGTCGGCCGCCGCCTCGATGCCGGCGATGATGTCGGAGGTGTAACCGCTGCCGTCGGCGCCGGTGACCTTGTAGGCCAGCAGGCGCGCGTCGGGCGCCATGCCGGTGACGCCCCCCTTCGCGGCCGCCCTGCCCGCGATGATGCCCGCGACGTGGGTGCCGTGCCCGTTGTCGTCCATCGGGTCGCCGTCGCCGTTGGCGAAGTCGTAGCCGCCGACGACCTTGTGGCCCTCGCCGAAGCCGCCGCCCAGGTCGGGGTGGCCGTAGTCCACGCCGCTGTCCAGGACCGCCACGACGGTGCCCCTGCCGGTGGCCTTCGTCCCGGCCGGGTCCTCGCGCTTCCACACCTCGGGCGCGCCGGTCAGCGGCACGCTGGTGTCCGTGCGCACCTGTACGCGGGTGTCGGGCCGGACGGCGGCGACGCCCGGCAGGGCGGCCAGCCGCGCCGTCTCGGAGGCGGGCACCGTCATCGCCACGGCGTTGACGAGCAGGCCGAGTTTGCGGGGCGAGGCGGGGTGCAGTCCGGCGTTCCGGGCGGTCGCGACGAGGGCGTCCTGCCGTACCGCCAGGGCCTGCCGGGCGGCGCCGACGGCGGAGGCCGCGGCGGCGGCCGGGGACGTGAGGGAACCGCCGGGGGCGGCGGCGACGGCCGCCTCCCCGGACAGTTCGACGATGACCCGCCGGCTCGTGTCGGGCGAGTCCGCGGTGGCGGTCGTGGTGCCGGGCAGCGCGGTGAGCGTTCCGGCGAGCGCCGCGGTGGTGACCGTGACGGCCGCCAGGCGCCGGCTTCTTCGTGGGTTCTTGGCCATGAACAAAGGTCCTAGCCCCGAAGTCACTCTCCGTACAACGGATTCCGGCGGCCCATTGCTGCCCCTGGCACAAGTGGGCCAGTATCCGCATATGACGACCGAGCTCACCGCCGCAGGCATCGATCCGTTCGACGAGAGCGTCTACCGGGCCGTCCTGACCCGGCGTACGGCGGCCCCGGCCGAACTCGCCGCCGACCTCGGCTGCTCCCCCGTCCGCGCCGCCAGGGCGCTGGACCGGCTGCACGACCACGGCCTGGTCGGGCGGCTCGCGGGCGTCCGCCGCCGGTACGCGGCGATCGAGCCGGGCGCCGCGGTCGAGTCCCTGGTGCGGGCCAGGGCCGAGGAGCTGGACCGGGTCCGTTCGGCGGCGGGCGAGCTGTCCCGCCTCTTCGCGGCGGCCCAGGCCGGTGCCACCGGGGAGGACGAGGTGGAGATCGCCACCGGCCGCGAGGCGCTGGGGCGTTGGTTCGTCCGCCTCCAGCAGGAGGCGCGCGAGGACGTCATGACGCTGGACCGGCCGCCGTACGCCCTGACCACCTCCAACCCGGTGGAGAGCAACGCGCTGGGGCGCGGCGTGCGCTACCGCGCGGTCTACGCCCCCGAGGCCCTGGAGTGGCCGGGGGTGCTGGAGGACATCCGCGGGCTCGTGCGCCGCGGCGAGCAGGCCCGGGTGATGCCGGGCCTGCGGATCAAACTGGCCATCGCGGACCGGCGGCTGGCGCTGATGCCGCTCTCCCTGGACCTCGACGGCGTGCGCGCCGCGGTCGTCCGCCCCTCCGCCCTGCTGGACGCCCTCACCGACTACTGGGAGCTGTGCTGGAAGCAGGCCCTGCCGCTCGACCTCCCCGCCGAGGACCCGCTCGGCGAGGAGGACCGCCTGGTGCTGACCCTGCTGGTCAGCGGCCTCAAGGACGAGGCGATAGCCCGTCAGCTCGGCTGGTCGGTCCGCACCATGCGCCGGCGCATGAGCCGCCTCCACGAACTCCTGGGGGCGGTGAACCGCTTCCAGGCCGGTGTCGTCGCGGCCCGCCGCGGCTGGATCTGAGCCGTCGGCGTCGGGGGCGTCCGGGGCCGCGGCGCCCCGGTGCCGGTGCGGTCCGGCTCAGCCCAGGACCGCCAGCGCGTCGATCTCGACGAGGAGGCCGGGCGGGAGGCCGACGTACACGGTGGTGCGGGCGGCGGCGGGGGCCTTGAGGCCCTGCTCCTCGAAGTACCGGTTGTAGATCTCGTTCATCTCGGCGAAGTGGTCCACGTCCGTCAGGTAGACGCGCATCATCATCACGTCGTCCCAGGTCGCGCCGCCCTCTTCCAGGATCGCCTTGACGTTGGCGAAGGTCTGGAGGGTCTGCTCGCGCAGGGTCGGGCCCGCGACCGCCGGCGCCTGTCCCTCCACGGCGGGCAGGAAGCCGACCTGGCCGGCGACCTGGAGGATGTTGCCCTTCCGCACGCCGTGCGAGAACTTCGCGGGCGGGGCGGTGTGGGTGGCGGGGGTGATCGCGGTCTTCGCGGTCGTCTGCTCGGTCATGCGGTGTCCTTGGTCGGGGCGGTGCCGGAGTACTCCCGGCTGATGGCGTCCGCGGTGCGGCGCACCTGCGGGAGGAGGGCGAGGAGTTCGTCGGCCGTGACCACCACGTTGGGCGCCGAGACCGACAGGGCGGCGACGACCCGCCCGTCCGCGCCGCGGACGGGAGCGCCGACGCAGTTGATGGACTCCTCGTGGCCGCCGAGATCGGTGGCCCATCCCTGTTCGCGCACGATCTCCAGCTCCTTGAGGAAGGCGGCGGCGTTCGGCGTCGAACGGGGCGTGTACGGGGGGTAGTCGAGCTTCGCGGCGACCGCGCGCCGCTCGGCCTCGGGCAGGTCGGCGAGGAGCAGCTTGGCGACGGCGGCGACGGTGATCGCGACGGGCCGGCCGATGCGCGAGTACATGCGGACCGGGTAGCGGCTCTCGACCTTGTCGATGTAGAGGACCTCCCCCTCCTCGTACACCGCGAGGTGGACCGTGTGCCCGGTGCGCTCGTTGAGGGCGGCGAGGTGGGGGTGGGCGATCTCGCGGACGTCGAGGTTCTCGACGGCCTCCTGCGCGAGGGCGAAGAGCCGGGCGCCGAGACGGTAGCGCTGGTCCTGCTGGCGGTGGACGAGACCGTGCTCGTGGAGGGTGCGGAGCAGGCGCAGGGCCGTGGACTTGTGGACGCCGAGGCTCTCGGCGACCTGCCCGAGGTCGGCGGGGCCCCGCGCGAGCAGCGGCAGGATGCTGAGTGCCCGGTCGACGGTCTGGCTCATGGCGTGCGTACCTCCTGGTCGTTTCCCGTACGGCCGGGCCCTGCCGGGCGGGCCGCCGTCCGGCCGGCGTCCTCCCGGTCGTCCCCGGCCCGGTCGGGGGCCGCCCCGCCGGAGCCCGCCCCGCCGGAGGGCTTCCGGCCGTCCCCCGGCCGGCCGGCGTCCTCCCGGCCGGCCTCCGTCCAGCCGGGGCCGAGGTGAAGTGTCTCCCAGGCCGCGTCGTCGAGGGCCACCAGGCGGTCGGCACGGTCCGTCCAGGAGGGCCGCCGCGCGGCGGCCAGGTCGCCGGGGACGGTGAGGGCGGCGGCGGCCATGAGGTGGCCGTGGCGGAGCCGGTCCCCGAGGCCGAGGCCGCGGAGGGTGGCGGAGAGGAAACCGGCGGCGAAGGCGTCCCCCGCGCCGATCGGGGAGACGACGTCGACGCGGGGGGCGGGGACGAAGGTGCCTTCCTCGGGGGCCACGCGGCTCCCGGGACGGCGGTCTCCGGTACGGCCGCCCCCGGAACCGCTTCCCCCGGAACCAGCCTCTCCGGCACCGCCGTCCCCGGAACCGCTTCCCCCGGAGCGGCGGTCGACGGCCACGGCCCCGTCCGCGCCGAGCTTGACGACGACGACCCCGGGTTCGGGGAGGGCGCCGAAGACGGCGCGGGCGCTCCCCAGGCCCCAGAGCCCTTCCGCCTCGTCCGCGCCGACGAAGACGACGTCGGCGCGGCGGGCGAGCGCGAGCAGCACGTCGGGCGCGCCGCCGTCGCGCCACAGGGCCGGCCGGTGGTTGACGTCGAAGGAGACGAGCGGCCGGCCGGGGCGCGGGGCGGTGAGGTCCCTCATCAGGGCGAGGCAGTCCTCGGAGAGGGCGGCGGTGATGCCGGTGAGGTGCAGGATCCGGGCGCCGGCGACGGTCTCGTAGGGGACGGTGGCCGGGGACATGGCCGAGGCGGCGGAACCGGCCCGGTAGTAGACGACCTCGTGGGCGCCGGTGGCCCGGTCCTGGTCCGTGCGGAAGTAGACCCCGGTCGGCCGGTGCGGGTCGCGGCGGACGGCGGTGACGTCCACGCCGTGGCCGCCGACGGTGTCGAGGAGGTGGTCGCCGAAGCCGTCGCGGCCGACGCGGCCGACCCACTTGGCGCGGTGGCCGGCGGCGGCCAGGGCACAGGCGACGTTGGACTCGGCGCCGCCGATCGCGCGGGTGAAGGAGGGGACGTCCGCGAGGGGGCCCGGCCGGGAGGGGAGGAAGGTGACCATCGACTCTCCGAGGCAGACGACGTCCGGGGCCGCGTCGGCCGCGTCCGCGGGTGCGTCTCCGCTCACTCCCGTGCTCCCTGCGTCTCCCACGGGTCCATTGACCCGGCCTTGGCCCGGATGTTAGACAACGATGAGCAAGATACGCAATGGACGTTGCGCATCTTGCAACGTCGACGAGGAGGAGACCCCATGCCCGACCCGGCGAACGATCCGGTGAACGGCCCGGCGAACGACCGGGCGGACCGCTCGGCAGACGACCGAACGAACCGCCCGGCGAACGGCCGAACGGACCGCCCGGCGGACGGACCCGCGAACAATCCGGCGGCCCGGACGCCCGCGCGGACGGGAACGACAGCCGGCCCGGCCCGCCGCGCCCCGGACCCCGCCGCCGAACGCGTCGACCACCGCTTCAAGGCCCTCCCCCCGGACGCCGAGGGCCTGACCGTCGGGGAACTCTCCGCCCAGCGCCGGAACCTCTTCACCGGCGGCTACACCACCCCCGTCCTCGCCCTCTCCGCCGAGTCCGTCGCGCACAACCTGCGCCTCCTGGAGACCTACGCCGAGCGGCACGGCCTCGCCTTCGCCCCGCACGGCAAGACCTCCATGGCCCCCCAGCTCTTCGACCGGCAGCTGGAGCACGGCGCCTGGGGCATCACCGCCGCCGTGCCCCACCAGGCCCGTGTCTACCGCGCCCACGGCATCGCCCGGATCTTCCTCGCCAACGAGCTGGCCGACCCCGCCGCCCTGCGCTGGCTGGCCGCCGAGCTCGACGCCGACCCGGACTTCCGCTTCGTCTGCTACGTGGACTCCGTGCGCGGTGTCGAGCTGATGGACGAGGCCCTGCGCGCCGCCGGGGCGTCCCGCCCGGTGGACGTCGTGGTCGAGCTGGGCGCGGGCGAGGAGGCGCGCACCGGCGTCCGTACGGAGGCCGGGTGCGCCGCCGTCGCCGACGCGGTCGCCGCCGCCGCGACCCTGCGGCTCGTCGGCGTCGCCGGGTACGAGGGGGAGGTGCCCCGGGCGAGCCCGGAGCGGGTCCGGGCCTGGCTGCTGCGGCTGACCGGCCTCGCCGCCGCCTTCGACGCGGAGGGCCGTTTCGACGCCGGCATCGGGGAGATCGTGGTGAGCGCGGGCGGCAGCGCCTGGTTCGACACGGTCGCGGAGGTCTTCGCGGAGCTGCCCGCCCTCTCGCTCCCGGTCCTGAAGCTGCTGCGTTCCGGCGCGTACGTCTCGCACGACGACGGCCACTACCGGACCCTCACCCCCTTCAACCGGGTGCCGGAGGAGGGCGCGCTCCGGCCGGCGTTCCGGCTCTGGTCGCAGGTCGTCTCCCGTCCCACCGACGGGCAGGCGTTCACCAACGCGGGCAAGCGGGACGCCGCCCACGACCTGCACCTCCCGGAGGCGCAGGTGGTCCGCGACGCCCGTACGGGTGAGGTCCGGGCCGCGGAGGGCATCACCGTCACGGGCCTCTCCGACCAGCACGCCTGGCTCCGCACGGAGCCGGGGGCGGACCTGGAGGTAGGGGACTGGGTGGGGATGGGCCTCTCCCACCCGTGCACGGCGTTCGACAAGTGGCAGCTCATCCCGCTCGTCGAGGCCGACGGCACGGTGGTCGACCACATCCGCACCTTCTTCTGAGGCACCTTCTCCCGGGGGCGCCTCCGTCCGGAGCACCCCCCTCCGGGGCACCTTCTCCGGAAAGGGGCGCCTTCTCCGTAGGGGGGCGCCCCCTACGGAGAAGGCGCCCCCTCCACCGCGCGCCCCTCCGGGGCGCCGTCCTCCGAAACCGTCCGAGAGCCGGGGAGCCGGAACAGTGCTGGAACTCGTCATCCGTGACGCCGAGGTCGTCGACGGCAGCGGCGGCCCCTCCTACCGGGCCGACGTCGGCGTCGAGGGGGGCCGGATCACCACGATCGTCCAGGAGGCCGCCGCCGCGGGCTGCCAGCGGCCCGTCGGCCGCCGGACCCTGGACGCCGAGGGGCTGGTCCTCACCCCCGGCTTCGTCGACATGCACGCCCACAGCGACCTCGCGCTGCTCCGCGACCCGGACCACTCCGCGAAGGCCGCCCAGGGCGTGACCCTGGAGGTCCTGGGCCAGGACGGCCTGTCGTACGCCCCGGTGGACGACCGCACGCTCGCGGAGGTGCGCCGGGCGATCACCGGCTGGAACGGCGACGGCTCCGGCCTCGACACGGACTGGCGCACGGTCGGCGAGTACCTGGACCGGCTCGACCACGCGCACGGCGGCCGGGGCATCGCCGTCAACGCCGCCTACCTCGTCCCCCAGGGGACGGTCCGCGCCCTGGCGGTCGGCTGGGAGGACCGCCCGGCGACGGAGGCCGAGCTGGACCGGATGCGGCGGCTCGTCGCGGAGGGCCTGGAGCAGGGCGCGGTCGGCATGTCCTCCGGCCTGACGTACACCCCGGGGATGTACGCGCCGGCCGCCGAGCTGACCGAACTGTGCCGGGTCGTCGCGGAGTACGGCGGCTACTACTGCCCGCACCACCGCTCGTACGGCGCCGGGGCGCTCGACGCCTACGCGGAGATGGTCGCCCTCACCCGCGAGGCCGGGTGCGCCCTGCACCTGGCCCACGCCACCATGAACTTCGGCGTGAACGAGGGTAGGGCCGCCGAGCTGCTCGCGCTCCTGGACGGGGCCCTGGACGCGGGCGCGGACATCAGCCTCGACACGTACCCGTACACCTCCGGCTGCACGACCCTGGTGGCCCTGCTGCCGAGCTGGGCGAGCGAGGGCGGCCCGGAGGCGGTGCTCGCGCGGCTCCGGGACGACGCGACGGCCGCGCGGATCGGGCACCACCTGGAGGTGGTCGGCTCGGACGGCTGCCACGGCGTCCCCGTCGACTGGGACACGATCGAGGTCGCGGGGGTGAACGAGCCCGCGCTCGCGGGGTTCGTGGGCCGCCGCGTCGACGGCTGGGCCACGGCCCGCCGGCTCCTGGTCGAGGACCGGCTCGGCACCACGATCCTCCAGCACGTCGGCCACGAGGAGAACGTCCGGACGATCATGCGCCACCGGGTGCACACCGGCGGCTCGGACGGCATCCTCCAGGGCCTCAAGCCGCACCCGCGCGCGTACGGCACGTTCCCGGAGTACCTGGGGCGGTACGTGCGCGACCTCGGCGTCCTCTCCCTGGAGGAGTGCGTCGCCCACCTCACCTCCCGCCCGGCCGCCCGCCTCCGCCTGCCGGACCGGGGCCTGGTGCGCGAGGGGTACGTGGCCGACCTGGTCCTCCTCGACCCGGCGACGGTCGCGGCGGGCGCGACGTACGCGGCCCCGCGGACCCCGCCGAGGGGCATCCCACACGTCCTGATCGGGGGGAGGTTCGTGATCGAGGACGGCAGGCGGACGGACGTCCTGGCGGGGAGGACGATCAGGCGGACGCCGGTGCCGCGTTCCTAGAACGCGCGGCGCGGGCCCCGTCCGCCCGGGACGGAGCCGGGACCGCGCCGGCGCGTCCGGTACCGGGGCGGCCCTCCGCCGTACGAACGCGCGCCCCGGGCGCCGCCGGGCCCGCGCTCCGGACGGACGGCGCCGCCTTCGCCACCCGCCCTAGCCGATCAGGCGGCGGCGCCAGTCCAGAGGGGTGACCGTGATGGCCCGGCCGGGGTCACGGTCCCACTCGGCGTGGAGACCGACCGCTTCGAGCGCGGCCACGACCTCGTGGCCGACGGCCGCGGTGGTCCCGGGCGAGCCGTCGAAGCCGCCGTAGAGGAGCGTCAGTCCGCGGCCGGCCGCGGCGGAGTCCGTGCACTGGGTGTGGAAGTAGACGAAGCCGCGGGCGTCGGGCTCCCCTTCACCGCCGATCTCGGACTGGCCGCAGGTGCGGCAGCAGGTGAAGTTCTCGCGGGCCGTGATGCCGGCCTCCTCCAGAGCGGTGAACGCGCGGGTGAGCCGCTCGGGGTCCGTCTCGCCCCGCCACGCGGCCTGCTCCGCGACCCTCTCCAGCCACAGCCGGTCGGCCAGCGCCTCCGCCTGCTCGCGCGAGACGGGCCGGCGGCCCTCGGTGACCAGGTACTCCTCCGCGACCTCGGCCAGTTCGGCGCGAGTGGCGTAGCCGCCGACCAGCACCTGACGAACGCGCCTCTCCAGCTCCTCGCGCTCGTCCTCGCCGAGGTCGAGCGGCGGCACCTCGCGGGCGGGGCCCATGTCCAGCAGCGACCACGCCGGGCCCTCGGCCCATCCGTCCTCCTGGCGTGCCCAGCCGGTGAGCACCGCGATCACGTCCTCGGGCCCGTCGGCCTTCGCGCAGAAGTGCCGGTCGGCGGCGCCGTCGCGGTACTCCAGCGTGTGGTCGCCACCGGCCTCGTGCCACACCTGGGCGAAGACGTCGGGCAGGTCGGGTATCCGCTGGACCACCAGGAACCGGTCACCGTCACTCCCGATCCGCCGGACCAGCCCCGCCAGCTCCTCGGCGGACACGCCGACGTGCCGCTCCCCGTTCTCCGTCCTCACCACGATCTCGAGCATGCGCAGACTCTGGCACACCCCCCCGACCCCGGATCTCCCAGGGCCCGCGACGCGGCGGTCCGGCCGGCCCCGATGCGGGACGGCCGTCGGTCAGGTCGCGACGGGGTCCCCGGGCGCCAGCCACGCGCGGACCCGGGCCGGGTCCGGATTCACGTGGGCGCGCCCCGCCACGACGACGGTCGGCACGGTCTCGTCGCCGCCGGTGGCCTCCCGCACCGCCGCCGCCCCCTCCGGATCGCGCCAGATGTCGACCCAGTGCGCCCGGCGGGCGCGGGCGCCCAGCCGGACGCGCAGGCGCAGGCAGTACACGCAGCCCGGCCGCCAGTAGACGACGGGGCGGCCGTCGGCCCCGGCGCGGCGCCGGGCCTCCGCCGCGCCGGTCGACCTCGGGAAGACCAGGGGGGAGACGGCGGCCGCGAGCAGCGCGAACAGCAGCAGGAGGACGGCAGCTCCGGCAGGGTTCCCCCCGAGGGCCTTCCCGGTCGCGACGGACGAACCGCAGAGCAGCAGCAACACCGGTGGAACCCAGGCACGCGTCATGGTGCCGGAGGCTACCGGGACCGGGGGCGCTCCGGGGACGCGGACGGGGACGGGGACGGACGCGGACCGCCCGTCACGGCGGCGGGCCACGGCTCCCGCCGGGTCCACGCCAGGCCGAGCACGGCCGCCGCCCCCGCCAGCGCGAAGCCGTACCAGGGCGTGCGCCCGGACGGCGCCGTCTCGTACACCAGCGCCGCCGACAGCACCGCGAGCACCTGACCCGCCCGGCTGTGCCAGGCGGCCGCCGCGACGACGGCCGTCCCCCACAGCAGGTACCAGGGCTGGACCATGGGCGAGAGCGCGACGAGGGCCACCAGGGAGAGGCCGAGACCGAGGACCGGGTCGAGGAGCCCCCGCCACGACCGCCACGCCAGCACGGCGATGATCGCGAGGGCCGCGAGCAGGCCCAGCTTCTGCACGACGCCCTTGACCGGGTCGGGGTCGTCCCCGAGGAGCAGTCCGAGTCCGAGTCCGAGGTCGCTGGAGACCGACAGGGCGGTGTGGATGGTCCCGGCCACGCTCTGGGTCCGCAGCCATCCGAACCCGGTCCCGGCGAGCAGCGTCGCCCCCGCCGCCACGGCCCCCGCGACGGCCCCGGGCAGCACGAGGCCCTTCGCCGCGCCCCGTACGCCGCCGTCCCGGCGGGCGACCGTGACGCCGATGAAGAGCAGGGCGACCGCCGCCGGGGACTTCACCGTCAGGGCGAGGCCGACGAGGGCGCAGCCGAGGATCCACCGGCCCCGCGTCGCGAGCAGGACGCCGGCGAGGACGAGTCCGGTCATCAGGCCGTCGTTGTGCGTGCCGCCGACGACGTGGATCAGGAAGAGCGGGTTGAGGACGGCCAGCCACAGCGCGCCGGCCCGGCCGCCGGGCCCGCCGCCGAGCCCCCGCACCGCCCACGCCACGAGCGCGAGCGCGCCGAGGGAGACCAGGCGCATGCCGAGGACGGCGGGCACGACCGCGCCGCCGGTGAGCTTCACGACCGCCGCCGCGAGGAGCAGGAAGGCCGGGCCGTACGGGGCGGGGGTGTCGGTCCAGTGCCCGCCGACGCTCGCCGCCGCGTCCGCCCCCGGGTCGCCGGGACCGAGGACGGAGGGCCCGGCGCCGTACACGTCGTGCCCTTCGAGGACCATCGCGCCCTGGGAGACGTAGCTGTAGACGTCCGCGCTGTACAGCGGCGGGGCGAGGAGCAGCGGCGCGGCCCAGCAGGCGAGGGTCGCGAGGACCCCGTCCCGCCCGGCCCCGGGGGCCGGGGGCGTCCCGTCCCGCACGTCCCGGGCGAGCAGCACGCCGTACCGTCCCCACGCGGCGACGAGCAGGGTCAGGCCGAGGTACGCGAGGACGGCCCCGGCGGAGGTGGCCGCCGGACCGTGCGGCTCCCACAGCCCCCGCCCGCCGCGCACCGGCAGCGTCCCGGCGAACCATCCGCCCACGGCGACGGCGAGCGACCCGCCCGCACCCAGCCACCGGCATCCGGAAGCGCTGAAAGACCACATGACGTGCCAACCTATCCGGCCGCGCCGCACCCCGCCGCGCCCGGCCCCTCCCCCGCACCCGGCCCTCCCCCCGCGCGCTCCCTAACGCCCGGCCCCTCCCCGCCCCCCCTCGCGCCCGGCCCCTCCCCCGCGCCACGCCGGAGACGCCCGTCCACGTCCGGTCCCGGCGTCCCGTGCCCGCCCGGCCCCCGGCGCCCCGCCCCGTCCGGCTTCCGGACCCGCGTCCGCCACGACGTGGCCCAGAACACGGAGCGTCCGGGCCGGGGCGGCCGTAAGCTCTCGTCATGCAGGTGATCCAGTCCACGAAGCTCGCCAACGTCTGTTACGAAATCCGGGGCCCGGTACTCGAAGAGGCGATGCGGCTCGAAGCCGCGGGTCATCGCATCCTCAAGCTCAACACGGGCAACCCGGCCGCCTTCGGCTTCGAGTGCCCGCCCGCCATCCTGGAAGACGTGCTGCGCAACCTCTCGCACGCGCACGGCTACGGCGACGCGAAGGGCCTCCTCTCGGCCCGCCGGGCGGTGATGAGCCACTACGAGACCAAGGGCATCCCGCTCTCCGTCGAGGACATCTACCTCGGCAACGGCGTCTCCGAGCTGATCCAGATGGCGATGCAGGCCCTCCTCGACGACGGCGACGAGGTCCTCGTCCCGGCCCCCGACTACCCGCTGTGGACGGCCTCGGTGTCGCTGGCGGGCGGGACGGCCGTGCACTACCGCTGCGACGAGCAGGCCGACTGGATGCCCGACCTCGCGGACATCGAGCGGAAGATCACCGACCGCACCAGGGCGATCGTGATCATCAACCCGAACAACCCGACGGGCGCCGTCTACGACGACGACATGCTGCGCTCCCTGACGGAGATCGCCCGGCGGCACGACCTGGTCGTCTGCTCGGACGAGATCTACGACAGGATCCTCTACGACGGCACCACGCACACCCCGACCGCCGCCATCGCCCCCGACCTGCTCTGCCTCACCTTCAACGGGATGAGCAAGAACTACCGGGTGGCCGGGTTCCGCTCGGGCTGGCTGGCGGTCTGCGGCCCGAAGCACCACGCCTCCTCGTACATCGAGGGGCTGACGATCCTGGCCAACATGCGCCTCTGCGCGAACATGCCCGCGCAGCACGCGGTGGCCGCCGCGCTCCAGGGCCGGCAGTCGATAGAGGAACTGGTGCGTCCGGGCGGGCGGCTCCTGGAGCAGCGGGACACGGCGTACGAGCTGCTCACGCAGATCCCGGGCGTGACGTGCGTGAAGCCGAAGGGCGCGCTGTACCTCTTCCCCCGGCTCGATCCGAACGTCTACAAGATCAAGGACGACCGGCAGATGGTCCTCGACCTGCTGCGGGCCGAGAAGATCATGGTCGTGCACGGGACGGGCTTCAACTGGCACGAGCCGGACCACTTCCGGATCGTCACGCTGCCGGCCGCGGCGGACCTGGCGGACGCGGTGACGCGGATCGGGCGCTTCCTGGACGGTTACGCCCAGCCCTGACGGACCGCGCCGGCCACCGGAATCCCCCCGGACACGACTCAACTTTAGACATGATCTAAGCTAGGATGGCTCCAGAGCACCTCAGGAGGCCGTCCCCATGTACGAACCGATCCGCACCAAGTCGGTCCACCGGATGGCCGACGACGCCCACGACGCGTACCCGCACCGCTCCCGCGAGGAGGAGCTGGACATCCAGCTCGCCGGACACCTCGCCGCCCTGCTCGCCGTCACCGACGAGCTGGGCGACACGGAGGCCGGCGAGCTCATCGCCCGGCAGGTGGCACGGCTGCGCGGCGCGCCGCCCGCGCGTCACGCGGCCCTGAGCGGTACGCCCGCGCGGGAACTGCACCGCAAGGCGCACGCCCTCGCGGGCCGTGCCCTGGTCGTCGCCGCCTCCCGGGCCGACACGGCCGCCGCGATCCTCACCGCCGAGCGCATGGACGCGCACACCGCGGCGCTGGCCGGGGAACCCGCCCCGGCCGCGGTCGCCGCCCCCTGACGGCCCCGGTCCGCGCGCCACGAACCGCGCGGACCGGGTGCCACCCACCCCCCTCCGGGGCACGGCCGGACCCCCGGCCGTGCCCCGGACTCCGTTCCACCGCCCCTCCGTACGGGAGGCCCGCGCCTCCGGGTCCGGACATGCGCCGGCCCCCGGAGCCTGAGGGGGCTCCGGGGGCCGGGCGGATCGTGGTGGGCCGTCGTGACCCCACTGGTCAGGGCGGAATGTCGGGGCAACCCACCACGAGTTCGGGGTGCGGGATCAGCCCAGGCGCTCGACCAGCGCGCGGTACTCGTCCCACAGCTCCTTCGGCGTGTGGTCGCCGAAGGTGTTCAGGTGGTCGGGGACCAGGGCGGCCTCCTCGCGCCACACGTCGCGGTCGACCTTGAGGAGGAACTCCAGGTCCTCGGCCGGCAGGTCCAGGCCGTCGGTGTCCAGGGACTCCGGGGTCGGCAGGACGCCGATCGGGGTCTCGACGCCCTCGGCCCTGCCCTCCAGGCGCTCGACGATCCACTTCAGGACGCGGCTGTTCTCGCCGAAGCCGGGCCAGACGAACTTGCCGGCGTCGTTCTTGCGGAACCAGTTCACGTAGTAGATCTTCGGCAGCTTCGCCTGGTCGGCGCCGGCACCCACCTTGACCCAGTGGGCCATGTAGTCGCCCATGTTGTAGCCGCAGAACGGCAGCATGGCGAAGGGGTCGCGGCGCAGCTCACCGACCTTGCCCTCGGCGGCGGCGGTCTTCTCGGAGGCGACGTTCGCGCCCAGGAAGACGCCGTGGTTCCAGTCGAAGGACTCGGTGACCAGCGGAACGGCGGAGGCGCGGCGGCCGCCGAAGAGGATCGCGGAGATCGGGACGCCCTTGGGGTCCTCCCACTCGGGGGCGATCGTCGGGCACTGGCCGGCCGGGACGGTGAAGCGGGCGTTGGGGTGGGCGGCGGGGGTCCCGGACTCCGGCGTCCAGTCGTTGCCCTTCCAGTCGACGAGGTGCGCGGGCGCCTCCTCGGTCATGCCCTCCCACCACACGTCGCCGTCGTCGGTGAGGGCGACGTTGGTGAAGACGGAATTGCCCCAGAGGGTCTTCATGGCGTTGGCGTTGGTGTGCTCGCCGGTGCCGGGCGCGACGCCGAAGAAGCCGGCCTCGGGGTTGATGGCGTAGAGCCGCCCGTCCTCGCCGAAGCGCATCCAGGCGATGTCGTCGCCGATGGTCTCGACGGTCCAGCCGGAGATCGTGGGCTCCAGCATGGCCAGGTTGGTCTTGCCGCACGCCGAGGGGAAGGCGGCGGCGACGTACTTCGACTCGCCCTGCGGCGGGGTCAGCTTGAGGATCAGCATGTGCTCGGCGAGCCAGCCCTCGTCGCGCGCCATGACGGAGGCGATGCGGAGCGCGTAGCACTTCTTGCCGAGCAGGGCGTTGCCGCCGTAGCCGGAACCGTACGACCAGATCTCGCGGGTCTCGGGGAAGTGCGAGATGTACTTGGTGGAGTTGCAGGGCCACGGCACGTCCTGCTCGCCCTCCGCGAGGGGGGCGCCGAGGGTGTGGACGGCCTTGACGAAGAAGCCGTCGTCGCCCAGCTCGTCGAGGACGGCCTGTCCCATGCGGGTCATGGTGCGCATGGAGACGGCGACGTACGCGGAGTCGGTGATCTCGACGCCGATGGCGGAGAGCGGGGAGCCGACCGGGCCCATGCAGAAGGGCACGACGTACATGGTGCGGCCCTTCATGGAGCCGCGGAAGATGCCGTCCTCGCCCGCGAAGATCTCCTTCATCTCCGCCGGGGCCTTCCAGTGGTTGGTCGGGCCCGCGTCCTCCTCCTTCTCGGAGCAGATGAAGGTGCGGTCCTCGACGCGCGCGACGTCGGAGGGGTCGGAGGCGGCGTAGTAGGAGTTCGGGCGCAGAGTCGGGTCGAGCTTCTTGAAGGTCCCCTTGGCGACGAGCTCCTCGCACAGGCGCTCGTACTCGGCCTCGGAGCCGTCGCACCAGACGATGGCGTCGGGCTGGGTGATCTCGGCGATCTCGTTCACCCAGGAGACCAGTTCACGGTGCTGGGTGGGGACGGCGGTGGGAGCCGCGTTGTCGCGCGCCACGATTGCTCCTTTTGAGGGGGTTTTTGGTTTTTGCCCCGTGGGGGCCGCGACCCGGATGCTTCGTAGCTGCTCATCCGGTGCCGACCGCACTCATTTGATCATCCGATGGAACTGCCCATATGTCCAGAGGGCCGCACATGTGAGCATCGCCACTCATATACGGGACCTACGGGAGCGTAGGTACGATTCCGTGCATGACTGCAGTCCCTCCGGAAGTGACCCCGGCCGACCCGTCCCCGGCGCTCCCGCTGAAGCCCCTGCTGCGAGGCTGGCTGCACGCGGGCATGTTCCCCGCCGTGATCGTCGCGGGCATCGTCCTGGTCGCCCTCGCCGACTCGTCCCGCGCCCGTGTCGCCTGCGGGATCTACGTCCTGACCGCGTGTCTGCTCTTCGGCGTCAGCGCGCTCTACCACCGCGGCACCTGGGGGCCGCGCGGCGAAGCCGTGCTCCGGCGCCTCGACCACGCCAACATCTTCCTGATCATCGCGGGCACCTACACCCCGCTCACCCTGCTCCTGCTCCCCGACTCCACGGCGAAGCCGCTCATGTGGGCGGTCTGGGCGGCGGCCCTCGCCGGCATCGCCTTCCGCGTCTTCTGGGTCGGCGCGCCCCGCTGGCTCTACACCCCCTGCTACATCGCGATGGGCTGGGCCGCCGTCTTCTTCCTCCCCGACTTCCTGCGCACGGGCGGCATCGCCGTCCTCGTCCTGGTCGTCGTCGGCGGCCTGCTCTACAGCGCGGGCGGCATCGTCTACGGCATCAAGCGCCCCAACCCCTCCCCGCGTTGGTTCGGCTTCCACGAGGTCTTCCACACGCTGACCCTCGCCGCCTTCACCGTCCACTACGTCGGCATCTCGCTGGTGGCGTACCAGCACGCCTGACCTGGGACCATGGTGGCCATGGCTGCCGAACCCCCCACCCGCCCCGGCCTGCGCGAACGCAAGAAGGCGAAGACCCGCGCCGCGATCCGGAAGGCCACCTACCGGCTCGCCGCCGAGCACGGCTGGGAGGCCGCGACCACCGACCGGATCGCGGCGGCGGCCGAGGTCTCCCCGTCCACCGTCACGCGCTACTTCCCCGTCCGCGAGGACATCCTCCTCACCGACGAAAACGACGCCCTCCTCGAAGCCCGGCTGCGCGCCCGCCCCGCGGACGAGGAACCGCTGGAGTCCCTGCGCGCGGTCCTCCTCGAAGCGGTCCGCACCGCCTTCGCGGAGGAACCGGAGGAGACCCGGCTGCGCGCCCGGCTCATGGCGGAGATCCCCGCCGTGCGGGCCCGGTTCACCGACACCACCGCCGAGACCGGGCGCCGCCTCGCCCGCGCCCTGGCCGACCGCGCCGGCCGCTCCCCCGGCGACCTGGAGGTGCGGGTCTTCACCGCCGCCGTCCTCGGCGCCCTGCGCGAGACCACCGTCCACTGGGCCGAACACGGCCGCGCCGACGACCTCGTGGCCCTCCTCGACCGCACGGTCGACACCCTCAAGGCCGGCCCGGCGCTCCCCTGAACCCGCTCAGACCGGCAGATCGCCCTCCCCGCCCGTCACCTCGCGGGCGACACGGCTCCACTCGTCCCGCCCGCCGGGCAGCGGCCAGGCCCAGGTGGGCCGCTTCCCCGTGCGCAGCTCCGCGAGACGACGGGCCAGCACGGGCCCCGCGATCTCCGCGCCGTCGGGAACGACGTCGCCGTGCCGGGCGCGGAGCCCGGCGAAACGGACCAGTTCGGCCTCGTACTCCTCCGCCGCCCGCTCCGTCCCCGCCGCCACCTCGTCGCCGGGCGCGGTGCGGTCCAGGTACAGCAGCGGGGGCGTGACCGACTCGGCGATCGCGGCGGCCAGCCGGGCGTGGCCGTCCAGGACCACGTGGCAGTCGAGACCGCTGACCCACCACAGCAGGACGGGAGGCAGGGTCCCGTCACGGGCCTGCTTGCGGTACGCCTTGACCCGCGCGTCGCCGTGGTCCGGCATCGGCCGCAGCGGAAGGACCTCCCACGACCCGTTGTGGACGAACCAGTCGAGGTACCCCTCGGGATGCCCCTCGACGAGCGTCTCGCCCCAGTCCGCGGAAGGCGGCGGGTCCAGGTGGTTCCAGAACGCCGGGCCCTCGTGCGAGAGCAGCCACCGCCCGTCGTGCAGCGGCCCGTCCGGCGCCCGCGCCAGGTGCTCCGCGAAGCGGTGCGCCCAGCGGTCCGGCCGCCCGGCCGCCTCCCGCGCGGCCGCGGCCCGCAGCGGCGGGACGACGGAGCGGTAGGCGTCGGTGCGCCGGAACACGACCCCGCAGTGGTCGTCGTCGACGGCGGCGAGGAGCACCGGCCGCCCCTCCTGCGCGAGCAGCAGCCGCCCCTCGGCAGCGAACAGGCGCAGTCCGGGCCGGTCGCGGGACCCCACCTCCAGGGACAGCCCCACCCGGGCGCCGTCCTCCCCGAGGGCATCCGTGCGTCGCATGCCGAGAACCATAGACCGGACGTCAGGGCCGGCCCGGCGCTCCCAGCGCGCCCCTGACCACCCGCGCCGACTCCGGGTTGTCCGCGCACTCCCACACCCCGTGCGGGCAGTAGTCCGTCACGGTCTGGTAGACCGGCCGGTGCGCGGCGAACCAGTCGAGCATCCCCCGTACGTACGCCGGGTTGTCGCCGTTGCGGAAGAGCCCCCACTCCGGGTACGAGACCGGCTTGCCGTGCTCCGCCGCGAACCGCACGTGGTGGGCGAGGCCGTACTCCTCGTTCACCTGGCCCTCGAAGGGGAGCCCCTCGGGCTGGTCGTAGGCGTCCATCCCGATGATGTCCACGACGTCGTCCCCGGGGTAGCAGAGCGGCCACGGCACGGCGTCGCGCCCCCGGCTCGGCGTGAAGTCGAAGCGGAACCGCTGCCCCGGCACGGCCCGCAGCACCCCCACCGCCCGCCGCCAGTACGCCTTCCACGCCTCCGGGTCGGGTCCGCAACGGTGGCTGTAGGTGGTGCCGTTCATCTCCCAGCCGAGGACCAGGACCGCGTCCCCGAGCCGGTGCGCCACCAGCCGCTCCCCCAGGGTCCGGACGTGCCCGTCGAACGCGCCCTCCGCGCCCCGCCGCAGCTCCGCGCGCACCTCGGCGTCGGGCAGCCGGGCCTCGCTGCGGTCGAGCAGCGGAACGTTGAGCACGAAGAGCCGTCCGGGCCGCTCCTCCTTCCAGCGCGCCCACGGGCCGAAGAGGGCGGGGTGTCCCTCGATGTTGGACCAGCGGTCGCCGGGCAGGTACGTGTGCCCGACGGTCAGCGGCTCGCCGCCGAGCCACTCCTGCACCCGGGCGATCCGCCGCACCCCGGCCTCGTCGGAGCCGGTGAAGAACCCCGCCGCCACCTCCGGCGGCCGTTTCCCGGCGTGCCGGTGGCCGGGCGCGATCCGGCCGTCCGGCAGGAGGAGCGGAAGGAGGACGAGGAGGGCCGCGAGCAGCAGCGTCGGTGCGGCTCGCGGCGGGGCGGGCCGGCGGGGGCGACGGCCCATGTCAGCTCGTCCAGAAGTCCCACCAGCGGGTCAGGACCAGCATCCCGACCACCCCGATGTGCAGCAGCGGAGGAGCGAGGGCGAACTCGCCGAAGAAGGTCCGCGCCCCCGCCGGGGCGGGCAGGACGCCGGTCCGCACGTTGTGCGCGGTGACGTACCAGAACATGAGGATCGTGGCGGTCCAGGCCAGGCAGCACCACAGGCAGAGCGCGTTGATCTCGTACAGCGACTGGTGCATCAGCCACGTGCAGAAGCCGACGCCGAAGAGGGTGCCGGCGTGGAGGCCGAGCCAGTACCAGCGGCGGTGACGGGCGCCCGCGAGCAGGCCGGCGCCGATCGCGACCACCATCCCGTACGCGACGAGACCGAGCATCGGGTTGGGGAACCCGAACACCGCCGCCTGTTCGCTCTTCATGACGCTGCCGCAGGAGACCACCGGGTTCAGGCTGCACCCCGGGGTGAAGCCGGGGTCCTCCAGGAGCTTGAACTTGTCGAGCGTGATCACCCAGGCGGCGAGCAGCCCGGCCGCACCCGTGACCACCAGGAGCCACGCGAGGGCCCGGCTCGCTCCGACCGGGCCCCCGGGCTCCCCGGCCGTCTCCCCGCGCCGCTGTCCCGGCACCCCGCCCCGTACGTCCACCGTCGTCATGGCGCGACCCCTTTCCGTTTCCGCCCGCTCAGCCCTGGAGGCGCCGGACCGGCATCAGGACATGGGCGCTGTCCGCGAGCATCTCCTCGTCCGAGACGAAGGCGCGCAGCCGCTCCTCCTCCACGGGCCGGCCCGGCACGGCCTCGGGCCAGGGACGCGCCGAGCAGATCAGATAGACCTTGCCGCTCTCGCGGGCGGCGGCCCCCCACTCGTCCGGCACCGGGCACCGCGCCTTCAGGAAGGGCAGGGTGAGCACGGCCGAGCCGCCCTCCACGAGCAGCGAGGCGTTGATCCCGGTGTCCCGCTCCAGGTCGAAGAGCCGGTCGCCGAGCGAGAGGCCCGTGTTCTCCAGGGCCGACCGCATCGCCCGCCGCCCGGCCTCCGGACCGTCCCGGCCGTCGCCGAGCGAGTACGCCATGAGGAACGGCGTGCCCGCCGAGTCGGCGGAGGGCTCGCTGGACCACGGGATCACCGTGAGGGTCCCCAGCGGTGAGGCACTGCGAGCCGAGGAAGCGACAGGGGAAGTGGTCATGAATCGGATGCTAATGCCGCAACCACCCCTTTCCCCCGTCCCTTTCACCCGGTCGGCCGATATTCACACCGCTGGCATTTCCGCCGCAACGAACCCGGGTTTTCATCGTTGTGCCCTGAAGGCTCCCCCTACCTGCGGCGGGGGGACCCCCAGCCGACCACCTGGAGATCACCGATGATCGTCCCGCGCCGCGTCGCCCTGCGGTCCCTCTTCGCCCTGGCCGTCACCGCCTTCACGGGAGGCGCCCTCGGCAGGGTCGCGCTCCGCGGTCCGGACGGGGGCCCGGAGGAGGTCCCGGACGACCCGCACGCCTTCGACGAGATGTACGGGGGCCACCGCATCCTGGGCTTCTCAGGCCCCGGGGGTGAGCCCGTGGCCCTGGTCGACGGCCGGCCGCTGCACCTGATGCGCTGCGCCGACGGCGGTTACGTCACGCCGGTCGACCACTACGAGTCCTGTCCGACGCCCCTGGCGGCGACCCGCGCGGCCGTGGACGAGCTGGGCGGGTTCCCGCTCTCCCCCCTCGCCGGCGCCCACGGCGTCCCCGCCGACCCGATGGGAGGGACCCCGCGTGGTGTACACGCGTAAGAACCAGCGCGATCTGACCGCCGCCGAGCGCCGCCGGTTCGTCGCCGCCGTCCTGGAGCTCAAGCGCGACGGCACGTACGACCGGTTCGTCCGCACCCACATCGACCACTACGTCGCCGACGGGGAGGGGAAGTTGCGGGTCGCCCACATGACGCCGAGCTTCCTGCCCTGGCACCGCAAGTTCCTGCTGGAGTTCGAGACGGCGCTGCGCCGGGTCGATCCGGCGGTGTCCGTCCCGTACTGGGACTGGACCCGCGACAACAGTCCGGCCTCGTCCCTCTGGGGCGAGGACTTCATGGGCGGCAACGGGCGCCGGGCCGACCTCCAGGTGATGACGGGCCCCTTCGCACACTCCTCCGGGCGCTGGAACATCACCCACTCGATGACCCAGAGCCGCTTCCTGACCAGGGACTTCGGGCGCCCCCGCGATCCGATCACGCTTCCCACCCAGGCCCAGCTGGAGGAGGTGATGCGGGAGCGGGTGTACGACGTGGCGCCCTGGAACTCGACCAGCCCCTCCGGCTTCCGGAACCGGCTGGAGGGGTGGGGTTCGGGGCAGGGCAACGACCGGTTCCGCATCCACAACCGGGTGCACCGCTGGGTCGGCGGCCTGATGCTCGGCGGCGGTTCGGTGAACGATCCGGTCTTCTGGCTGCACCACTCCTTCGTGGACCTGGTCTGGTCGCGCTGGCAGCAGCGCAACCCGGGGGCCGCCTACCTGCCGGCGGAGCCGCCGCCGCTGGGTGACGGGCAGCACGGCAAGGTCGTCGCCCGGCACCAGGCGATGGCGCCCTGGGGAGTGACTCCGGCCTCGATGTTCGACCACAGCCGGATCTACCGGTACGCCTGATCCCCGCACGCACGTGTCCCCCCGGCCCTGGGCGGGCCGGGGGGACACGTGGGGGAACGTAGGGGGGATCAGCCGCCGTAGCCGCCGTCCTCGTCGTGGTCGTCGTCGAGGTCGGCGTTGATGCAGGTGTTGCCGAACGCGGGGTTCAGCACGCCGATGACGTTGACGGTGTTGCCGCAGAGGTTGACCGGGATGTGGACCGGGACCTGGAGGACGTTGCCGGAGACGACACCGGGCGAGTGGGCGGCGACGGCCTCGGCGCCCGAGTCGGCGACGGCCAGGCCGGCTCCGCTGAGGGCAACGGCACCCGTGCCGGCGAGGACAACGGCAGCCTTCGCGATGCGAGACATCAAGAACTCCTTGGACGTGGATAGCGACCGCAGGAATCACGGCCGTCATGCCCGTTCAACGCCGTCCGGGGCGAGGGGTCACGGCCATTGGGCCGAACGGGGAAAAGAAAAGGAAAATGGTCCGCGGACCGGAATTCCGTCCGCCGCCGGATGCGACGGAACGGCTCCGGTCCGCGGGCCGCGGCCATGCGACAAGCCTTCTTCTGCAACGACCGACATCCCTTGGGGTGGCGGGGAAGAATCGTCCCTTCACCCGCCCGGTCACCGCTCGCACAGGAGAACGCAGAACGGGAGTACGGGGGTTGTGGGGTTTGGAGTTGTGGGGGCCATGGGGAACGGAAGCGCGGGCGAACGGGCCGCGGGCGCCCCGTTCGCCCACCGGCCGGTCAGGGTCCTTCGGGTGCCAGGCCGAGCGTGGAGTCCAGGGCCCCGCTCGCCGTGGGGGCGAGCAGGCCGACCCGGGGCGCGGTGAGCTTCGGCAGACCGGCACCGCGCGGTGCGGTCACCGGGTTGCCGACGGTGGCGCCCGGGGTGGCCGCCAGCATCTCCGAGCCCGGGGCGGCGAGGAGGGCGTGACCGGGGTCGCCGCCCCTCAGGAGTTCGGGCAGGGGGGCGTCCACCACGGTCTTCGGGAAGGCGCCGACGAGGGGCACGCTGGGCAGGGTGGCGCCGGGGAGGGAGCCGGTGCCCTCCTGGAAGCCGGTGGGGGCGCCGGGCACCGGGACGGGGACGCCGGTGGCCACGGTGGGGGCGTCCATCGGAAGGACCGGTTCGAGCCCCTGGAGCGGGACGACCACCGGCGCTTCGACGGCGGAGGCCGGCGCGGCCAGGGCGGCGGAGGCGAGTGCGGTCATGAGGAGTCCCATGCCGGCGTGAGAGCGCAGAGTCATGCCCTGACAACGAGGCCCCCGGGGGAACGTGGCGGGTTTCCCCTGTGTGCAGCAACGCGCGGGGCCCCCGCCGGTGAAGGCGAGGGCCCCGGTTGACGCCGTGACGGTACGGAGGGTCAGTGGCGGCGGGCGGCGCGTCCGCCGCGGAGGTACAGGACGGTGCCGCCGACGACCAGGGCGGCGCTGATCGCGGCCGCCCCCATGAGTTCGGCCTCGCTGCCGGTCTCGGGGAGGTGGGGCGGGGTCGTGGTGGGAGGCGTGACCGGCGGGTGCGTGGTCGGCGGCGTCGTGGGGGGCGTGGTCGGAGGCGTCGTCGGCGGGTGCGTCGGCGGCTTCGTGGGAGGCGTCGTCGGCGGCTTGGTGGGCCCGCAGTGGTCGGGCTCCTCGCACCCGTCGGGCTTCGGCGGGTAGGTCGTCGGAGGCGTCGTCGGCGGGTGCGTCGGAGGCGTCGTCGGCGGGTGCGTCGGCGGCGTCGTCGGCGGGTGCGTGGGGGGCGTAGTGGGCGGGTGCGTCGGCGGGTGCGTGGGAGGCGTCGTCGGCGGGTGCGTGGGAGGCGTGGTGGGCGGGTGCGTCGGCGGCGTCGTCGGCGGGTGCGTGGGGGGCGTGGTGGGCGGGTGCGTGGGAGGCGTCGTCGGCGGCTTGGTGGGAGGCGTCGTCGGCGGGTGCGACGGCTCCTCGCCGTAGCCTCCCGGGTCCTCCTCGGGCGCGCACAGGTGGCCGAGGGCCGCCGCGACGGCGTCGCCCCTCTCCATGGCCCTGCCGCAGACGTCCGCCGGAAGGGGACCCTGGACGTGGCCGGACCCGCCGTACCCCGGCCCGTCACCCGCCCCGGGGGAGCTCGCGGCAAGGGCGAATCCGCCACTCAGCGACAGGATGCCGGTCGCTGCCGCCGCGGTGAGTACTTTCCTGCTGATGATCGACCGCATACCGCTCTTCCTCTGGAGAAAAGGAGGGGCCGGCGAGGATTCCCCCCTCGCTCCGTCCGGCCCGGTACCCACCGTCGTTCTCGTGGGACTGGCGAGAGAGTAGGAGGCGGAGTGACCCACGGAGCGAGGGCCACACGGCGGCCGATCAGAAAATCATTCGATCAGCCGACCGTGGGGCGGAACGCTCCGGCCGCCGCGCACACCCGTGACAGCCAGGCTCGCTGATGTGTCGTCAGCCGCCCAGCGGAAGACCACCCGGGACCGGAAGGCCGCCGGGGACCGGAAGGCCACCCGGGACCGGGAGACCGCCGGGGACCGGGAGACCGCCGAGCAGCGGGGTGCCCTTGGCGGTCTCGTTCAGCCGTTCCGCCGTGTCGGTGACGGTCTTCACCGGGGAGCCTTCCGTGGTGTTGCTCAGCATGTCCGTCTTCAGCCCGTTGGCGCTGATCGCCTCCAGACCGCCGTTCAGGCTGGTGGGGGTCAGCGCCTCCGTGGCCATGGCGGGTGCGGCGGCACCCAGGGCCATCAGCGAACCGGCGACGACCGCGGCGACCTTGGTGGGCTTCATGGGGTGAATCCTTCCTCTGCTCTTTCACGTCACTTTCCGCGCGGAGTTTCCGGGGAAATGCCGCGCGGCGTTCTCCCTCTGTAACGAGGAGTACGGCCGCCGGAAACTCCGGACGGGCGAATTTCTCGGTGCCGTGTCCGGTCGACACGGTCGGCGCCGCGCCGGCCGTACATACGTGCAGACGCACCGGAGCGGCCGGAAAGAACGGACCTCCGGAGTGGGCGTACACCCGTTCCCCTCCCCCGCCCGCCGGTCCGTCGCCCTCTCCGGGTGCCTGCGGACATAGCCCTCCGCAGTCGCGGAACTACCGAGCGCCACGCATTCGTTCGGGTGAATCCGCACCGGCGCCCCACCCTCCGGAGGGGCGTGCGCCGTTGCACCGGGCGGCGCGCGACGGCGCGTTCGGAGGCGCACCGCTTCCACCACGGCGAGAAAAAGCCGGTGCGCCCACCCCGAGGGGTGAGCGCACCGGCTGCGGAAGGACCGATCAGAAGTGCTCGATCAGGCGTTGACGCAGGTGTTGCCGAAGGCGGGGTTCAGCACGCCGATGACGTCGACGGTGTTGCCGCAGATGTTGACCGGGATGTGGATCGGGAGCTGGAGGACGTTGCCGGACAGGACGCCGGGCGAGTGGGCGGCGACGGCCTCGGCACCCGAGTCGGCGACGGCGGCACCGGCGGCACCGGCGACGGCGGCGGCGGCACCGGCGGTGAGGACAACGGCCTTGGCGATACGGGACATGGGGAAGTGCTCCTCGATCGAATTCATGCGACTCGGACCGCGCGGACTGTGCGACCCGACTCTCTCAACAACGCGCCACATTTCCATCGGTTGCTCTCCCGAACGGGTGACGTTCACCCGGGTGCCGGACCGCGCGGGGGCCGGCGGGGCCGCCGGACGCGGAAGGCCGCGACACGCGCGGCGGAGAACGGGACCGCCGGACACGGCAGTTGGTGTCGCCGGACATCTAATGCCCGCCATCGTCCCCCGCCGGGGTTATAACGTTCCCGAACGTTGCTTCCGGGCCCGCCGCGCGTTCACTCCTTTCGTGCGGACGACACCTTCTCCCCTCCCGGCCTTCGCGGGTCTTCCCTTCCTTCTCTCATCAAAGCGGAGAACCTGTATGCGGAATTCAGCGGTTCCTGCCGTGCCCCGCGGCGCGGCGTCCGCCCGGGCCGACGTCCGGCGCTGACGTGCTGTCACCATGCGACACGGACCCCGGGTCCGTCACCGTCCTGCACGCGGTCCAGCCCGGCGACGGCGGGGTCGCCCGCGTCGTCGCCGACCTCGTCCGCGCCCAGCGCGCCGCCGGCCTGCGGGTCGCGGTCGCCTGCCCGCCCGGCACCGGTCTCTCCGCCGCCGTCCGCGCCGAGGGGGCCGAGGTCCACGACTGGCGGGCCCGCCGCGCCCCCGGGCCCTCCCTCGTCCGCGAGACGTGGGACCTGGCCCGGCTGATCCGCACCGTACGGCCCGCCCTCGTCCACGCGCACAGCGCCAAGGCCGGGCTGTGCGCCCGGCTCGCCGTCCGGGGACGCGTCCCCACGGTGTACCAGCCGCACGCCTGGTCCTTCGCCGCGGTCGGGGGGACGACCGCCGCGCTCGCCCGGCGCTGGGAACGGTTCGGCGCCCGCTGGACGCACCGCGTCCTCTGCGTGAGCGAGGCCGAGCGGCGGACCGGCGAGGCGGCCGGGGTCGAGGCGGACTGGTCGGTCGTCCACAACGGCGTGGACGTGGACCGGTTCGCCGGCGCCGGACCGTCCCGCAATCCCGCCCCCACCGTCGTCTGCGTGGGCCGGCTCTGCCGCCAGAAGGGGCAGGACGTCCTCCTCGCCGCCTGGCCCGCCGTCCTCGCGGAGGTGCCCACGGCCCGGCTCGTCCTGGTCGGCGACGGTCCGGACGGGGAGGCGCTGCGGACCGCCGCCGGTCCCTCGGTGCGGTTCACCGGGGCCGTCGGGGACACCGCCCCCTGGTACCGGGCGGCCGACGTGGTCGTCCTGCCGTCCCGCTGGGAGGGCATGGCGCTCGCGCCCCTGGAGGCCATGGCGAGCGGCCGGCCCGTCGTCGTCAGCGACGTGGACGGGGCCCGGGAGAGCCTGCCGCCGGACCACGAACCCCTGTGCCTGGTCCCGCCCGAGGACCCGGCCGCGCTCGCCGCCGCTCTCGGCCGCCTCCTCGGCAGGCCGGAGCTGCGGCGCCGTCTGGGCCGCGAGGCCCAGGCACACGTACTCAGCAGTTTCGATGTCCGGCGCACCGGCGCCGCCGTCGCGGACGTCTACCGCGAGCTGGCCGGTGTGCGGGGGGACGAGCACAGAGAGCCGATTGCGCAGTGACCACGGAAAGCACCAGCGTTCCCTCCTCGCCGGGTCCCCGGCCCACGGCGGACCGGACCCTCGGTCTCGCCCCCCTCGCGCCGCCCCGCGGCACGCCCGGCCGGCTCGCGCCGCCGCGCGGCCGCACCCGGCCCGGCACCCGGCCCGGCGCGGCGGCGCCGGTGGCGGCCGACTGCCTGGCGGTCGTCGCCGCCGCCTCCGTGCTGAGCACGGCCCACCACGACGTCCGGCTCGTGCTGCCGGTCCTGGCGGTCGTCCTGGTGCTCGACGGGTGGGCCGGGCTCCACCGGCCGGCCGCGCACGTCCGGGCCCTGGACGAACTGCCCGCGCTCGCCTCCCGCGCCGGGGTGGCCTGGTGCCTGGCCGCGGCCGGGGCCGCCGCGTACTCCCCGGCCCTGGCGATCGGCCCGGCGCGGCTCTGCGCCGCGTACGGCGTCCACGTCCTCGTCGTGTGCCTGGTCCGCGCGCTGGTCCTCGCCCGGCGACGCCGGATCGCGCGGGCCCACCCCCGGTCGGCCCTCGTCGTCGGCGGGGCGGCGGCCGCGCGCCGGTTCGCGGCGGCCGCCGCCCGGCACCCCGAGTACGGGCTGCGGCCGGTCGGGATCGTCGGCGTGCCGGAGCAGGGCGGCGTCCGGCCGGCCGGGGAGGCCGGGCTCCCGGTGCTCACCACGACCGAGGAGATCCACCGGGCCGTCATCCAGAACACCGTGTGCGACGCGGTGTTCCTGGACGACGCCCCGGGCCTGGTGACGCTCTTCCAGCAGTACGGCTGCGCCACCTGGCGGGTCGGCGGCCGGCACCGGCCCGGTCCGATGGGCGAACACATGTGGGGGTACGCCTGGCACCGGATCGTCCCGCTGGACGAACGGCGCGGACTGGGCGCCAAGCGGGTCCTCGACGTCGTCCTCGCCGCGCTCGCGCTCGTGGCCGCGCTGCCCGTGCTGCTGCTCTGCGCGCTCGCGGTGCGCCTCTCGGACGGCCCCGGGGTCCTGTTCCGGCAGGAGCGGGTGGGCCGGCACGGGCGCCCCTTCACCCTGCTCAAGTTCCGTACGCTCCGCCCCTCCGACGACACCGAGGCGGCCACCCGCTGGAACGTGGCGGGCGACCTGCGGATGAGCGCGGCCGGGAGCTTCCTGCGGAAGACCTCCCTGGACGAGCTGCCGCAGCTCTGGAACGTGCTGCGCGGCGACATGAGCCTGGTCGGCCCGAGGCCGGAACGCCCCCACTTCGTCGCCCAGTTCAGCAAGATCCACGCCGGCTACGCGGACCGTCACCGGATGCCGGTGGGGCTGACCGGGCTCGCGCAGGTGCACGGGCTGCGCGGCGACACCTCGATCGAGGACCGCTGCCGCTTCGACAACCACTACATCGACCACTGGTCGCTCTGGCAGGACGTCTGCATCCTGCTGCGCACGGCGGGCGAGTTCGTCCGGCCCACGGGGAGCTGAGGATGGCCACGGCCGCGTCGCCGCCCGTGGCCGCCCCGGTCCCCCCGGCCGCGCGGGACCGGCTGCGCCGGGCCGCGGCGCTCGCCCCGGTCCTCGCCGTGGTCGCGCTGCTGCTCGTCCCCGGCGGCGCGGACGGCGGCACCGGCGGCACGGGGACGGTCGCGGACGCGGCCTCCGGGCTCCTCGTCCTGATCTGCCTGGTGCGGGTGGTGCGCGACGGGGCCCGGCCGCTGACCCGGACGGCGGCCGTCGTCCTCGGCCTGCCGGTGCTGGGGATCTGCCTGGCCGCGATCACCTCGAACGACCCGGCGTCGAGCCTCCCGGGCGTCGCCCGTTACGTCCAGGTCTTCGTCCTCGTCCCGGCCGCCGTGCTCCTGACGGTCCGCGACCGGCGGGACTTCGCCGTGGTCGCCTGGGCCCTGGTCGGGCTCGCGCTGCTCCAGGGCGCGGTGGGCGTCGCCCAGTACCTGACCGGTACGGGCGCCTCGTACCGGGGCGAGGACATCCGGGCCGTCGGCACCTTCGGGGCCACCGACGTGATGGGCATGGCGACGGCCGTCTCGTACGGCCTGGTCGCCGCCACCGGGATCGCGCTGGGCAGCGGCCCGGGGCGGGCGCGGACGGCCGCGCTGGTCTGCACGGGGCTGCTGTTCCTCCCGCTCGTGCTGTCCTTCAGCCGGGGCGCGTGGATCGCGACCGTGCTCGCCTGCGCGCTCCAGCTCCTCCTGGCGGGGCCGCTCCGGGCGGTCCGGGTCGCGCTCGCGGCGGGCGCGCTCGGGGTCGTCCTCGTCGGCGGCCTGGGGATCGGCTCGGAGGTGGTGGAGGAGCGGGTCGCCAGCATCACCCGGGTGACGGCGGCGCCGGACCAGTCGGTGACGGACCGGTACACGATGTGGGCGGCGGCCGGGGAGATGTGGCGCGCGGAGCCGCTCACGGGCGTCGGCCTGAAGGGCTTCCCCCGGTACCGCGACGCGCACGCCTCGGTCGCGCTGTCCTCCGGCGGCGACACGGCGGGCGCGGGCGCCGGCTTCCACCGCCAGCCGCTGCTCTCCCCGCACAACATGTACCTGCTCGTCCTGAGCGAGCAGGGTCTCGTGGGGCTGCTGGCCCTGGCGGGCAGCTGGGCGGCGCTGCTGGCCGGCGCGCTGCGTCGGCGGCCCGGCACGGCTTCCGGTCCGGGCCCCGGCCCCGGTGCGGACTGCGCGCTCGTGGCGACGGGTCTGCTCGTCTGGCAGCTCGTGGACTTCTTCTACGCGGACATCGGCGGGCCCTCGACGGTGCTGATGTCGGTCGTGCTCGGCCTGGCGGCCCGGTGGTCGCTGGCGGGGGTGGGGGTGGGGCGTGCGTGACCCGTGGGCCGGGGAGCCCCGGCCCACGGACGCGCCGTGGACCGGGGAGCCGGAGGCCGGGGAGCCGTGGGCCGACGCGCCGTGGGCCGGGGAGCCGTGCCCCGCGTCCCGCCCGCCGCTCGGTACCCCGCCGGCCGATCCCTGGACGGCTGTCCCCTGGACGGCCGATCCGTGGGCGGCGGCGGTGCCGGCGGACTCGCCGTGGGTCCCGGGGCCGGCCGTCCCGCCGGGTGCGCCCGGACCGTCCGCCGGGCCCGGCGCGTCCGCCCCGTCCGGGTCCGTGTCCGAGCCGTCCGCCCCGTCCGTGCCCCAGTCGCCCGCCGTCCCCGCGCCGAAGACCGCGTCCGCGCCGTCCGCCCGCCCCGGGCGCCGGGCCCGCGCGCACGCGCGCGGGGCGCGGGGCGCGGGCGACGAACAGCGGGGACGGGGGTTCCTGGCGAAGGCGGCGGCCGTGACCGCCGGTCTCACCGCCGTCGGCGCGCTGCTCGGCCTCGTACGGGACCAGACCCTGGCCGGGTACTTCGGGGCCGGGGCCGCGACCGACGCGTTCCTGGTGGCGTGGACGGTGCCCGAGTTCGCCTCGACGCTGCTCATCGAGGACGCGATGGCGCTGATCCTGGTGCCCGCCTTCTCCCGCGCCCTGGCGCATCGCTCCGGCGGCGCGTCCGGCGACCTCGCCGACCCGGTGCGCGCGCTCGTGCGCGGCACGCTCCCCCGGCTCACCCTCACCGCCGCCGTCGTCGCCGCCGTCCTCGTGGTCGCCGCCCCGCTGCTCGTCGCCGCCCTCGCGCCGGGCCTCCCCGACCCGGCGCTCGCCGTCGACTGCACCCGGTCCACCGCGACCTGCGTGCTCTCCTTCGCCCTGGTCGGCTACTGCTCGGCCGCGCTGCGCGCGCACGGCAGCTTCCTGCCGCCGGCGGCGATCTACGTGGCGTACAACGTGGGGATCATCGGCACCGTCCTGGTGCTGCGCGAATCCTGGGGGGTGCGCTCGGCCGCCGTCGGGGTGGCGGTCGGCGGGGTCCTGATGGTCCTCGTGCAGGCGCCCTCCCTGGTCCGGGCGCTGCGCTCCGGGACCGTACCGGCGCCGGACGCGGCGGCTCCCGCGCCCACGGGCGGGAGGGACGGCCGGGTCCTGGTGCTCGGCCTGATCGCGCCCGTCGTCGCGTTCTCGCTCTGCCGCCAGTCACAGACCCTGATCGAGCGGTTCCTCGCCGCGCCGCTGCCCGCCGGCGCCATCTCGCACCTGAACTACGCGCAGAAGGTCGCGCAGATGCCGATGATCCTGTCGCTGATGCTGTGCACGGTCAGCTTCCCGGTGGTCGCCCGCGCCCTCGCGGCGGGCGACACGGAGACGGCCCGGCACCGGGTCGAGCGGGACCTGCTGCTCGCCGCCGTCGTCGTACTGGCCGGCGCCTCGACGGTGATCGCCACCGCCCCCCGGATCGTCGAACTCCTCTTCGAGCGGGGCGAGTTCGGGGCGTCGGACACCGCCGCCACCGCCACCGTCATGCGGGTGTACGCCCTCGGCCTGTTGGGCCAGACGATGGTCGGCGCCCTGGTCCGCTGCTACTTCTCCGCCGCCCGCCCGCTCTGGTACCCGGCCGTCGCCATGGGCGCGGGGCTCGTCGCGACCGCCGTCGCGGGCGTGCCCGGCGCCCGGTGCTGGGGCGCGGTGGGCATCGCCGGCGCCAACGCGTTCGGCATCACGCTCACCGCCGTCCTGCTGCTGCGGGGCGCGCACCGCCAGGCCGTCCCGGTCCGGGCCGGCCGGCTCGGCGCGGGGCTGTTGCGCCTCGCGGGCACGGGCGCCGGGGCCACCGGCGCCGGCTGGGTCTGCTCGGTCGCGATCGGTCCCGCCGCCCTCGCCGTCGCCGTCGCCGCCCTCGCCGTCGCCGGCGTCTTCCTGCTGTTCCTCGTCTGCGCCCCCGAGGCGCCCGGCCTTCTCCCCCTGTCCAGCTCCGCCCACCGGAGGACCCCCCATGCCCGCCGTCACCGCGCCGAGCCGCCTGCTGCCGAAGCCGCCCCCGTGGGGGAGACCGCCCCTGTGGGTGGCGATGTACCACTCGATCGCGAACACCGCCGATGACCCGTACCGGGTGACCGTCTCCCCGGTGCGCTTCGCCCGGCAGCTCCGCTGGCTGGGCGAGCGCGGGCTGCGCGGGGTGTCGGTGGGGGAGCTGCTCACCGCCGCCGCCCAGGGGCGCGCCCGGAGCCTGGTGGGCCTGACCTTCGACGACGGGTACGCGGACTTCGCGGACGCGGCGCTGCCGCTGCTCCGCCGGCACGGTTTCACGGCCACGGTGTACGTCCTGCCGGGGCGGCTCGGCGGCGAGAACGGCTGGGACGCGGCGGGCCCGCGCAAGCGGCTGCTCTCCGGGGACGCCGTCCGGCGGATCGCCCGCGCCGGGATGGAGATCGGTTCGCACGGCCTCACGCACGTCCCGCTGCCCGAGGCCGACGACCGGACGCTGGCCGCCGAGACCCTGCGCAGCCGCGAGCTCCTGGAGGAGCTGACGGGCGGCCCGGTGGAGGGCTTCTGCTACCCGTACGGGCGGTTCGACCGGCGTGCGATGCGGGCCGTGCGCGAGGCCGGCTACCGCTACGCCTGCGCGATCGACCCGGGCCCGTACACCGGCGCGTACGCCCTGCCCCGCGTCCACATCGGCGAGAACGACACCTCCTGGCGGCTCGCCGCCAAGCGCCTCCTGCACCCGCTGCGCCGGCGCCGCCCCGCCGACCTGCCCGCCCCCGCCCGGTACGGGCCGGCCGTGGTCGGTGCCCGGTGAAGGTCCTGCACGTCATCACCGGCCTCGGCATCGGCGGTGCCGAGCAGCAGCTGCGGCTCCTGTTGCGCCACCTTCCCGTGCGGAGCGAGGTGGTCACGCTCACCGACCCGGGTCCGGTCGCGGCGGGCATCGAGGCGGACGGCACCCCCGTCACCCACCTCGGCATGACGGGGAACCGCGACCTCGGCACGCTGCCCCGGCTCGCCCGGATCGTCCGGCGGGGCCGCTACGACCTCGTCCACACGCACCTGTACCGGGCGTGCGTGTACGGCAGGGCGGCGGCCCGGCTCGCCGGGGTGCGGCGGATCGTCGCCACCGAGCACTCCCTCGGCGAGACCCAGATCGAGGGCCGGCCGCTGTCGGCGGGCACCCGCGCCCTGTACCTGGCGTCGGAGCGGCTCGGCACGTCCACGGTCGCCGTCTCGGTCGGCGTGGCCCGCCGGCTGGTGGCCTGGGGCGTGCCCGGGGACCGCGTCCGGGTGGTGCCGAACGGCATCGAGACCGGCCGGTTCGCCTTCGACGCGGGGGCCCGCCGCCGCGTCCGGGCCGCGCTCGGCCTCCCCGAGGACGCGTACGTCGTCGGCGGGGTGGGGCGGCTGGCGCCCGGGAAGCGGTTCGACCTGCTCGTACGGGCGGTGGCGGCGGTGCCGGAGGCCCGGCTGCTCCTCGTCGGCGGGGGCGGCGAGCGCGAGGCGCTGCTGCGGCTGGCCGACGGCCTCGGGGCGGGCGGGCGGGTGCTCCTCACCGGGGCCTGCGAGGACCCCCCGGCCCCCGGCGCGGCCGGGCCCTCGCTGCCCGGACTGCTCTCCGCGATGGACGTCTTCGTGTCGCCCTCGCCCGACGAGACCTTCGGGCTCGCGGTCGTGGAGGCGCTGGCGGCCGGCCTTCCCGTTCTGTACGCGGCCTGTCCGGCGGTCGAGGACCTGCCGCCGGACGCGGCCCCGGGCGCGCGCCGGATCACCGGTTCCGTACCCGGGCTGGCCTCCGCCCTGCGGGACCTCCGGGCCGCCGGGACCACCCGGCTCCCGGTGCCGGAGGCGGCCCGCCGCTACGACATCGCGCACAGCGCCCGCCTGCTGGCGTCGCTCTACGAGCGGACCGTCCACGGCATCCCGCCCCAGGTCCGGCCCCGGACTCCGGCCCCGTCCCCGTCCCAGCCGTCGTCCCCGTCCCAGCCACCGTCCCCGTGAAGCATCCGTGAAGTGGGAGAAACCCGACCCGTGAAGACCACACCCCTCCGTTCCTTCCCGCCCGCCGGACCGCGCCTCCCCGGCCGCTGGGCGGTGCTGCCCGCCGCCGTCCTCGCCGGGGCCGCCCTCGGCGGCGGCTACGGGGCGCTGAAGACCCCGGAGTACGCGGCGACCAGCCACGTCATCGTCGTACCGGCCGGAAGGACCGACCCGGCGGGGGCGGTCGGCTTCGCCCAGGCGTACGGGCGGGTCGCCACCGACATCGCGGTGACCGGCGACGCCCAGGTGTGGGCCGGGGTGACCGCCGGGACGCTGCGGAGGAGCGTGACGGCGGAGACCTCCCCGGACGCCCCGATGATCTCGATCACCGCCCGGTCCGCGAAGCCCGCCGAAGCGGTGGCCATGGCCGACGGGGTGGCCCGCGCGCTGATCCTCGACAGCGCGCACGTGGCGGGGAGCACGGGCGTGAAGGTCGTCCGGTTCTCCCGCGCCACGAAGCCCGTGGACCCGGTCTCGCCGTCCGCGCCGCTCGCCGCGCTCGTCGGCGGCTGCGCGGGCGGGCTCCTCGGCGGCCTGGCCCTCCTCGTCCGCCCGCGGCGCGCCGCCGCGCGCGACGAGGCCCGCCACTCCCGTCAGGCCGGGGCCGCCGCCGTGCCCGCCCCGGCCGCCGCCGCGCACCAGCCGGAGACGGTGTGACCCCGGGGGCCCTGCGGACCGAGGTCTGCCGCGACGGGGAGGACTTCGGGCGGCTCGCGGCCGAGTGGACGGCGCTGTACCGGTGCTGCTCCTCCGCCACCCCCTTCCAGTCCCACTCCTGGCTGCACTCCTGGTGGCTCTCGTACGGGCGGCCCGGCGCGCTGCGGGTGGTGCTCGTACGGCGGGAGGACGGCGGGCTCGTGGCCGCCGCGCCCCTGATGCGGGCCCGGGGGCCGCTGCCCGTCCTCACCCAGCTCGGCGGCTCGATCACCGACTTCACGGACGTGCTCCTCGACGACGGCTGCCCGGAGGCGGCGCCCGCCCTGGCCCGGGGGATCGCGCGGGCCGCCCGGGGCGCGGTGGTCGACCTGCGGGAGGTCCGGCCGGGCGCGGCCAGCGAGCGGGTCCTCGCCCACTGGCCCGGTCCGCGCCGGACCCTGCCCGACTCGCTGTGCCTGGAACTGCCCGCCGTACCGATGGAGGGGCTCCTGGCCCGCATCCCCTCCGGGAAGGCCCAGCGGGTCCGCGCCAAACTGCGCAAGCTGGACGCGCTCGGCATCGACGCGCGCGTGGTGCCCGGCGAGGAGGTCCCGGCCGCCCTGGACCGGCTCCTGCGGCTCCACCGGCTCCAGTGGCAGGGGCGGGGCGTGACCACCGAGCACACCAGCGAGCGGTTCGCCCAGCATCTCGTCCGGGCCGTGCGTCCCATGGTGGAGCGCGGGGACGCGATGGTCACCGAGTTCCGGCTCGCCGGGGACGTGGTCGCCGCCGACCTGACCCTGATGTCGCCCCGGCTGGCCGGCGGGTACCTGTACGGGGCCGACCCGGAGCTGCGCGCCCGCAAGGTCGACGTGGCGGCGATGCTGCTGCGGCACGGGGCGCGCGAGGCCGGCGCGGGCGGGCGGGCCGCCCTGAGCATGCTGCGGGGCAGCGAGCCGTACAAGCACCACTGGCGTCCGGAGCCCGTGCGCAACCGCCGGCTGCTCCTGGCCGGTGCCGGTACGGCTCCGCTGCTCTGGGCGCGGGCGGGCGCGGCCGGGGCGCGGCGGTGGGCGGTCCGGCGGGCGCGGGAGGACACCCGGGCGGGGCGGGCGCTCGCCCGGGCGGGGAAGCACGTGCGGCGCGGCGGGTGACCTCCCGCCGCCGTCACCGCCGTCGCCGTCGCCGTCACGGGGAACGGTCCCCGGCCGGGGCCGGGGACCGGGAGGATCAGAAGGGCCAGGCGCCCTTGAACGCGTCCTTCCAGCCGACGTCGGTCCCGCTCTTCCAGGGGTCCTTCGGAAGACAGACGGACCCGCCGAGCCAGCCCTCCACCCAGGAACCGAGACCCACGGTCCAGCAGGCGGCCGGGGGCCGGGGCTCGGGCTTGGGCTCGGGTTCCGGCTTCGGTTCGGGCTTGGGTTCCGGCTTCGGTTCGGGCTTGGGTTCCGGCTCCGGCTCGGGCTTGGGCTCCGGTTCGGGCTTCGGCTCGGGCTCCGGCTTCGGCTCCGTCGGAACCTCCGGTTCCTTCCCGTACAGCATCTGACGGAACACCAGCGACGACTCCGGATTGTCGTCGCACTGCCAGACGCCGTGCGGGCAGTAATCGGTGATCGTGTGGTAAAGCGGCTTGTGCAGGTTCATCCATTCGAGCATGCGCCGCATGTATTCCGGATTGTCGCCGTTGCGGAAGAGGCCCCATTCCGGGTAGGAGATCAGCTTTCCGTGCTCGGCCGCGAAATCGACCTGTTTCCGAAGCCCGTACGGCTCGTTGACGTGCTGGTCGAAACTGCTTCCCGGCGGCTGGTCGTACGAGTCCATGCCGATGATGTCGACGACGCCGTCGCCCGGGTAGCACTCGGTCCACGGCACGGCGTCGAGGCCGCGGCTCGGGTTGAAGTCGAAGCGGAACTTCTGGCCCGGCACGGAGCGCATGGCGGTGACGATGCGGTTCCAGTACTCCTTCCACGCGGCGGGGTCGGGACCGCACCGGTGGCTGTAGGTGATGCCGTTCATCTCCCAGCCGAGGACGATGACGGTGTCGTGCGCCCCCAGGGCGACGAGCCGCTCGGCGAGGGTCCTGAAGTGGTGGTCGTAGCGGCCGGACGCGCCGCGGCCGAGCTGCCGTCGGACCTCGGCGTCGGGGAGGCGGGCCTCGTTGCGCTCCAGCATGGGGACGTTGAGGACGAAGAGGCGGTCGGCCTTCTCCTTGCGCCAGTCCGCCCAGGCGTCGAGGAAACCGGGAGGGCCCTCGATGTTCTTCCAGCGGTCGCCGGGCAGGTAGGTGTGGCCGACGCGGAGTTCACGGCCGCCGAGCCAGCGTTCGAGTTCGGCGATGCGGGCGACCCCGTGCGCTCCGGAGGAGAGGAAGGCACCCATGGCACCGGCGAGCGAGGACGGCCCGGGGTCCCCCGCCACGGGTGCGGTCACGGGCTCGGGCCCGGAATCGGACACGGAGGCGTGGGCGGGGGACGACAGGACGGACGGACCCGCGGCGAGGAGAGCGGCCGTGAACACCCCCAGCCATGTCCTCGGCGTTCTCCGGTGTACGACTGCCACGGCCGCTCCTCCATGTCGAGTGTGAAATGGGAGTTCGTCAGTATGTTTCTCCGAAAATATTCCTTATGAGCCGTCCGAGGACCTTGCTTCCCTCTGTTCACTGGCCCATCGGTGGATTTGATCGCCCCATTGGGGGAGCCGCGCCGGACGGGCCGCGCGGCCCGTGACGCGACAAGGGCCGGCCCCGGAGAGCGGGTGCTCTCCGGGGCCGGCCCCGCGCCTGTCCGCGTACCGCCTCGGATCAGTCGTTGACGCAGATGTTGCCGGCCGCCGGGTTCAGCAGGCCGATGACGTTCACGCTGTTGCCGCACAGGTTGACCGGGATGTGAATGGGAACCTGGATGACGTTGCCGGACAGGACGCCGGGCGAGCCGACGGCCGCACCCTCCGCGCCGGCGTCCGCGAAGGCGGGCGACGACACACCCATGGCCAGGACGATACCGGCGACGACGGCCGCAGCCTTCTTACAGTTCATTTCGTCTGGATCCTTTCCTCGGCGGAGCAATTCTCACGGATCTCGTGATGCCCGGGAGAAGGAAGTTCCCCCGGCCTCCGCTGTACACAACACAACGAACATTCCGCACAAAGGAAACCCGAATAACGACGGCGCGGGTTCTTTCACTCCATTGCCCGCACGGAACCGCCCGCACGGCGCCATCGGCGCGGAGCCGTCCGCGCCCGCCCGTTCGTCCGCGTCCGCCCGTTCGTCCGCCCGCCCGTTCTCAGCGGGGCCAGACCGGCGCCGCCGTCAGGCGCTCCCACTCCCGGTCCGGCAGCCCCGGCACCGCCCGGCCCGCCCGCGTCCACTGGGCCACCAGGGCGGAATAGACCGGGGACGCCGGGGACGCCGGAGACGCCGGAGACGCCGAAGACGGGGAGCGGTCGGCGGCGGGCGGGTCGCTCGTGTACCGGCTCTTCGGAATGAAGGCCATCCGTTCCCATTTCCCGGGATCGGGCGCCATTTTCGCTCCTTCCGCTGCGATTCCCGCATCATGGCACAAGGGCTCCGGCAGGGCGTTCACCTCCGATTCCACGCGTCGCACACCCCTGCGCGAGCGGATCGAAGTACGGTACGAACAAATGTTTCTCGTTCATCCGATCGCCACCCGCCCGATGAATTCATCGGAATCTCCGACGGCGGCAGCCGGGCGGTCCGGTCACGACGCGGCCCCGCCGCCCCTCCGGGGAGGGGCGGCGGGGCCGTACCCGTTCCGCGCCGGGGTCAGAGCCCGCGGCGCAGCCCGGCCGGATCGGTGACCGGCGCGTCGCAGGCGAAGCGCCGGCAGACGTACGCGGTGGCTCTCCCGTCCACCAGCGGCCGGTCCCTCAGGAGCGGGAACTCCTCGCTCCCGGGGTCCCCGGCGGCGAGGACCGCGCCGGGGGCGGTGGCCAGGAGGGCGGTACGGCGCAGCTCCCGGAACGCCTCGTCGCCGGGGGCGCCCACGACGGCGATCTCCCGGGGCCCGTCGAGGAGGGCCTCGGCGACGGCCAGACCCCAGCCGATGAACCGGGGCGCGCGCGGGCCGAGGGCCCCGACGACACCGAGGGCCCCCTCGGCGGCGGCCCGGTGGGGTTCGGAACCGGTGTGGGCCGCGTACGAGAGCAGCGCTCCGGCGGCGGCGGTCCAGCCGGACGGGGCGGCGTTGTCGGTGGGGTCCTGGGGGCGCCGGATGAGGGATTCGGCGTCGTCGGCCGTGTCGTACAACGCGCCGCCCCCGGCGGTGAAGCGGTCGAGGACGACGTCCAGGAGGAAGCCGGCGAACTCCAGCCAGGCGCCCTCCCCGGTGACGGCGGCGAGGGCGAGGAAGCCCTCGGCGACGTCGCCGTAGTCCTCCAGGACCCCGGCGTTGGCACCGGCCCGGCCGTCCCGGGAGGTACGGGCGAGCCGGGCGCCCTCGTCCAGGTGGACCCGGACGAGCAGGTCGGCGGCCTCGGTCGCGCGCTCGATCAGGTCGGGGCGGTCGAAGAGGGCTCCGGTCTCGGCGAGCGCGGCGACGGCGAGGCCGTTCCAGGCGGCGACGACCTTGTCGTCCCGGCCGGGGCGCTCGCGCTCCTCGCGGGCCGCGAGGAGCCGGGCGGCGATCGACGCGATCCGCTCGGCGTCGGCCACGCCCGCGTCCTGCGGGAGCCGGAAGACCGAGGCGCCCTCCTCGAAGGTGCCCTCCTCGGTGACGCCGTAGTGGGCGGCGGCGAGGGCGGCGTCCTCCGGGCCGAGGACCCCGGTCAGCTGCTCGGGGGTCCACACGTAGTAGGCGCCCTCGACGTGCCTCCCGGTGCCGTCGTCGGAGTCCGCGTCGAGCGCGGAGGCGAAACCGCCCTCGGGGGTGCGCAGTTCGCGGACCAGGAAGTCGGCGGTCTCCAGGGCGATCCGGCGGGCCCGGTCGCTGCCGGTCGCCCTCCACAGGTGGGCGTACACCCGGCAGAGCAGGGCGTTGTCGTACAGCATCTTCTCGAAGTGGGGCACCAGGGGACCGCCGGTCCCCGGCGTGAGCACGTACCGGTGGAAGCCGCCGCCCACCTGGTCGTACAGGCTCGAACGGGCCATCGCGTCGCACAGGCCCTCCGCCATCTCGAGGGCCGCCACGGAACCGGCCCGCTGGTGGTGGCGCAGCAGGAACTCGATCACCATCGACGGCGGGAACTTGGTGTCCCCCTTGAACCAGCCGCTCGCGGGATCGACGTCCCGGGTCAGCCGGAGGAGCGCGAGGGCCTGGGTCTCCTCGGTGGGCGGCCCCTCGGCACCGACGCCCAGCTCCCGCTCCGCGAGGTCCGCGGTGATCTTCGCGGCGACCTCGCCCACCTCGCCGCGCCGGGTCGTCCACGCGCGGTGAACGCCTTCGAGCACCTGGCGGAAGGACGGCATCCCGTGGCGGGGCTCGGGCGGGAAGTACGTGCCGAAGTAGAACGGCTTCCCCTCCGGCGTCATGAAGACGGTCATGGGCCAGCCGCCCTGCCCCGTGGCGGCCTGCACGGCCTCCATGTAGACGGCGTCCACGTCGGGCCGCTCCTCGCGGTCCACCTTGACGGACACGAAGTGCTCGTTCAGGTACGCGGCGGTGTCGTCGTCCTCGAAGGACTCGTGCGCCATGACGTGGCACCAGTGGCACGCGCTGTAGCCGACGCTCAGGAGGACGGGCACGTCGCGCCGTTCCGCCTCCTCGAACGCCTCCGGTCCCCACGGCCACCAGTCGACCGGGTTGTCGGCGTGCTGAAGCAGGTAGGGCGAGGTCGTGCCGGCCAACCGGTTCATGCGATCCAGCCTCTCACAGCGCCCGGCACGACCGGCGGAACCCTCACGGGCCCGCCCCGCTCAGCCGAATTGCGCCGGTGAGCCATCACGCGGCGGACGTGTCCGTCCCCCTCCGGACCGGGTGGCCCGACCCCTCGGAACAGTAGGCTGGGCGCAGCGACGCCGGACCCGCCGAGGCTCCTCGAAGGAGGTACACCATGTCCGCCGAGATGGTGGCGCCCGCGTGGATGCACACGCAGATCAGCGCGGAGCAGTACGACTCCTGGTCCGAGGAGCAGTGCGCCGGCATCGAGATCGTGGACGGGATGGTCGTCGTGGGCCCGAGCGCCTCCAAGCGGCACAACCGGCTGGCCCGGCTCCTGGCCAATGCCCTGGACGCCGCCGCGGGCCCGGACTGGAACGCCGACACGGACTTCGACGTCCGCCTGCAGGACGTTCCGCTCACCAACCGCCGTCCGGACGTCACCGTCTACCGGGCGGAGACCATCGACCTCACGCCCACCCGCCCCGAGCACGTGCTGCTGGTGGTCGAGGTCGTGTCGCCCGGTTCGGAGACCACGGACCGAATCGTGAAGGTGGACCAGTACGCCAAGGCGGGCATCCCCTTCTACTGGCGGGTCGAGCAGGCCGCCACCGGTGTCCCGATCGTCTACACGTACGTCCTCGACCCCGCCACCAAGGCTTACAGGGACGGCGAGATGTTCACCGGCACAGTGAAGGCCACCGCGCCTTTCTCCATCACGGTCGACCTTGGGGTTATGTAGGGGCGGAGACCTCCGCTTTCGACGTTCGACCGACAGCGCCCCCATCGTGGTTCTCCGCGGGCCGATCAGGATATTTGCCCGTTTCGCCATAGATGCCACTGTCGCTCCAGCCGCGACTGGAACCGCGGCACTGCAGGCAGATGCGAGCTGACGCGTTTCGACCACCAGCCGACCTTCCATGCGGACGTCGCCGCCGACGGCGAGACAGGAAGGCACGGGGAGGCGAGGCCGATCCCCGCCAAGTCGAGCATGGAGGCTCATGTGGTGATCCCGGCCGTGCGAGACGGCGGAGAGCCGTCCCGCACGGCATCTCGGTTCAGGCAGGGCTCAGATAGGCGGTGATCACCATGCCGAGTCCCGCCACCGAGACGAAGGCGACGCCGCCCGTCTTCATCGCTGCCTGGCGCGAGCTGCCGCTGATCAGGCTGCACAAAATCGCGGCCAGCGCGATGACGAGCGCGGTGAGCATGACGATGATGACGGTCATGACCTTGAACTGCACCGGGTTCCTCCCCGCAGGGGGTCAGACCGATGCCACGGCGGCAGCCCAGCCCGACCACCCTGCCGTTGACGACAGGTTGATCCATCCGGGCGCTGCTGGTGATCGCGCTCAGTACGGCTTGGCTGCCTGTGTCATCGCCCGCATACGGACCTGTACCGGTGCCTCAGACCAACCAGGAAGACCGGTCCCCATCGGAGCACCAGCGGGAACCACTGGCTGCAACGATCCGAGGGGGGGCTGATGTTCCCATCGCCAGGGGCACGCCGATGTGACCCGAGACAAAGCCAGTCGGATGGTGAGTCAGAACGGCTTGATAGCGACGATGTGGGCTGCGAGGCCAGGGAGGGAGGCGGCGCGCTCCTGATCTGAGTACAACTGCGGATCCAGCTCGACCACCGGCCAGTGAGCTCTTTCAGCGTGGCCACTGAGCCTTTTTCATCCTGCCCCTGAAGGACTATAAGGCCTGGTCAGCTGGGGTGGTGACGTGACAGAGCCCCCGGTCGTTGGCGGTGTTGATTCCACTCGACACTGCCGACAGCCCGGGGGCTCTGTTGGTTCCGTATCCTGCCATGCTCGACGTCTCGTACGAGCTGGTCG